>JANYFS010000293.1 GCA_025359705.1 Deinococcales bacterium
CACGTCATCTTCCTCGAGCTGGTGATGGGGCCAACCTGTTCGATTGCCTTCGAGAACGAACCCGCCGAAGAAGGGCAGATGCAACAACCCCCTCGAGCGCTGGGCGACACCTTTTTGGCAGGCTCCGAGCTAGGCCGCAGCATCGCCCAAGGCTTGGGGATTGCGCTGGCAGTGCTGGGGGTTTACTTCTTTGCCATGCAAAACGGTGAAAGCGTCCAAGTTGTCCGTACCTTGGTTTTTTCTACTTTGGTGCTTAGCAATATTGTGCTGACCTTGGTCAACCGTTCATTCAGCAAATCCATTTTTCAGACCTTACGGATTCCTAACCCGATGCTTTGGTTTATGTTGGGCGTTACTTTTTTGCTCTTGTTGGTAACGCTTTTCCTCGAGCCTGCCCAGCAGTTGTTTGGTTTCGCACCTGTTTCATTTGCTGCCTTGGGCTGGTCTGCCTTGATTGCACTGGTGAGTGTGGGTTGGATTGAAATTTATAAAGTGGTTCAAACTCAAGAGCCTTTTTGAAACGGGCATTTCCAACCCACTCAATACCGCCATTCTGGAAACTCCACTGGCGAATCAACAGGCGAATCAACAGGCGAATCAACAGGATAGTGCGAGTAAAAGTACCGACCCGCTGGATCTGGCGATTTTGAAATCTGATCATCCCGATGTCAAGCCGTACCACAAGTTGGATGAAATCCCCTTCGACTTCGAGCGGCGGGCTTCGGTGGTGGCTCGAGCCGAAACTCAAGAACATCTGATGCTGACCAAAGGCGCACCCGAAAGCATCCTGAAAATTTGTATGGGCTATCAACTCGAGGAGAGCGCTCAAAAGAGTACAGATCAAAACACTACAATTCAGGTTTTGGATCAGGCCGCTCGAGCCAAAATCGAGGCGGTTTACCAAGGGCTTTCGGCCCAAGGCTACCGTGTGATTGCGGTGGCTTGGCGCATGATTCCCACGGTACTTCAGCAAACTGCCTACCGCGCTACCGACGAACACGATTTGGTATTGTTGGGGTTTTTAACCTTTGTAGATCCGCCGCTCAGCGATGCCAAAGCGGTGCTAGACGAGCTATCTGCCAAAGAAGTCACCGTCAAAATCTTGATGGGCGATAACGAATTGGTGGCGCGGCATGTCTGCGAAGCGGTGGGTTTGAAAGTGGGCAGAATTGTGCTGGGCAGTGAACTCGAGGGCATGACCGATACTGCCTTGCTGCAAGTGGCGGAAACCACTACGGTTTTTGCCCGTGTTGCCCCCGCCCAAAAAAACCGCATTATCTTGGCGCTCAAGGCCCGCAAACATGTGGTGGGGTACATGGGCGACGGCATCAACGATGCGCCCAGCCTACACACCGCCGATGTGGGAATCAGTGTTGCCAACGCCACCGATGTCGCCAAGGATGCTGCCGACATTATTTTGCTCGAGCCAGGTTTAAAAGTGCTGCTCAGTGGCATTCTCGAGGGCCGCCGCGCCTTTGGCAATGTGATGAAATACCTATTGATGGGAACCAGTTCCAGCTTTGGCAACATGTTCAGCATGGCGGGAGCCTCGCTGTTTTTACCTTTTTTGCTGATGTTGCCCACCCAAATTTTGGTCAATAACTTTTTGTACGACCTGGCCCAAATCACCATCCCCAGCGACAATGTAGACCAGGATTTTCTCAAAAAACCACGACCTATTTGGGACTGGTGGAATGGGTCAAGCGGCGGCTATTTGGCAAGGTGATGCAGTAACTTTGCGTGTATTTTGCCCTCGAGCGCAACGTTTAGCACACCATTTAGCACATAGCTCAAAAATCTTTCGAGTATTTATGAGTATTTATGAAATAACTTCCTGACTTTAAACATCTCCTCACCTAATACCCTCCTAACCTAATATCATCCTATAGTTTCGATTCACATACATCGATTCTTTGGCCCAAAATTCGATGAATACCAATCTGTAACTAGGATCATATACACAATACGATCAACACATCAGAAAGTATCAGGGAAAGCATCAAAAAGGGCCTTGGTCGTGAAACATAGAACAGCTCAAAATGTGTAAGATCACCTTTTTCTAGGGACATCACCAAGCCAAACATCACTTTCCTGCCATTCGCCATCTAGCCGAGCGAAACCTCACAGAACCGCTCGAGACACCTGCAACAGATTCCAAAGGAGTATTTATGTTTGTACCTCAACCCCTTTCCAAGCTGACCTTGAGCACCCTCTCGGGCCAACTTCCCTCGAGCGATGTTTTAACCGTGGTGTGTCAAGTCAATCCTGCCAATGACATGAATCAGGGCGGTGCGGCACGTATCCGAACCAAGAATGCTCTAAGTGCGCTTACGGTTCCCAGTTTGCTCAGTGAAGCCGTGCTAGACGATCTTAGCGAAGCCCAACATGCTACCCGTAGCCGTGCCTATTTTTTGTGGAATGAACACGGACATCTGAAGGGGCAAGTTGTGGATTCCCAGCTCGAGCTTCCCGAGATCGCGGTGTATGGCCCACCCGACCTCGAGTCCCTGTATTTTGCTCTCGAGTCCAACCCGCGCAGCATCATTGCCTTGGTGGATAGCGAATGGGAGCGCATTTTTGAAGTCCATTTGGGTGGCATTAATGAGCTATACCGCCTCGAGAATGTGATGGAAAACGATTATGGCTTTTTGGAACACGCGGTGCATGGCCCAACCCAAACGGATCTCGAGGGAACTGATCCGCACCACGACAGCAGTCGGCGCTTGATCAGCCGCGACACGGGCAATGATGGAACGCAGGAGAAAGAAGAGCAACAGGATCAACTTTTTCATAATGCCTTGGTCGAGCGATTGTTGCGGTTTCGCCAAGTTATACCCTTCGAGCGGTTGCTAATCGCGGGACCCGTGCGGGCGCGGGCCGCCTTTAAAGCCGAGCTAACCCCTGGTCTCGAGCAGGCTTTTGCAGGTGAGTTTGCAGTGGCGGGCGATTCCACTCCTGCCCAAGTTTTGCAGGCGGCCCAAAGTACCCTCGAGGCTGCCCAGCACAACGCGGATCAAGCGATCCTCGAGAATGCCCGTGAAAACGGTTTTCGTGGCCCAGAAGCGACCCTAACTGCGCTGCAAGAGGGCAGTGTCTACGATTTAGTGATGGTAGGAAACGGCTCGAGCCTACCCGTGTGGCGCGATACCCAAGGCTATGTATTTGCGGTTTACCCCGAACAAGGAATTTCGCCCTTGACTGGGGAGGCCGTTGAAGGATTGCAGTTGCGTGATGTATTGGGCGACTTGCGTCAACGTTTTGGCGTGCGAATGCACTTTTTGAAAGGCGACCAAGCCCAGCAGCTCGAGGCGGAGATGGGCGGTTTGGCGGGCTTGTCGCGTCATACCTTCGCAGCGTTTGGCAAAATCAGCTAATCAAATCAGCTAATGAAGTCAGATAATAAAATGAGCAGGTGAAACAAGGATTTGATTTCACCCGCTCGCCCTCAATCTCTACGCCAAAGCCCGTCTCACTCGAGTCAAAACCCGCTCTTTTCCCAACGCCTCGAGCAAGCTGCCCAGATCAGGACTCTCGAGGGTTCCTGCAACGGCGGCCCGCAGTGGGGGCATAATTTTACCCAGTTTTAACCCTTTTTCGGCAGCAAAGGCGGCAAACAGATCGTGGGTAGATGTGGGATCTAAGGTTTCCAGTCCCTCGAGCTGAGGGAGTAGGTCACTCAGGATGGCTTTTCCAGCCTCGAGGGTTTGGAGCGCTTTTTCGGTGAAGGCAAAGTCTTCGCTCCAGAAATAGGCGGTTTTGGGCAGAAAATCTGCCAAAGTCTCGAGGCGCTGGGCCATCATTTTGACCACTGCATCGAAATTTTCGGGTTTCTCGGTAGTGGGTGGAGCAAAAGCCCAAATCCGATTCGCTAAATCCTCGAGGGTTAAAACTTCGCGGATGTATTTCCCGTTGAGCCATTTCAATTTTTCGATGTCGAAAATGGAACCGCCCAAGCTGACCCGATCCCAAGAAAAATGTGTGATTAAATCCTGCACCCCAAAAATCTCGCGCTGGTCGGGCATGGAAAAGCCCATCATGCCAAGATAGTTGATCAGGGCTTCGGGCAAAAACCCTCTGGCGCGGTAGGATTCCACCGAAACATCGCCCGTGCGCTTGGACAGTTTTTTATGATCGGCACCCAACAGCCACGGGGTATGAATCCACTGTGGCTCTTCCCAGCCAAAAGCGCGGTAAATTTGAATGTGAATCGGCGTAGAGACCAGCCATTCTTCGGCGCGGATCACATGGGTGATGCCCATATCGTGGTCGTCGCACATCGCAGCCAAATGGTAGGTGGGGAAACCGTCGGATTTGACCAAAACCTTGTCGTCCAGTTCGCTATTTTTGAAAGTGACCGCCCCGCGCAGCAGGTCTTGCACCACGGTATGACCCTCGAGCGGAACCTTCAGTCGCAGGGTGTGGGCCTCGCCCGCATCGGCACGGCGCTGGGCAACTTCAGGCTCTAGGTCACGGTAACGGCGGTCATAGCCACGGTAGCTGTTGCCCTCTTGTTCGGCCTCTTGGCGCATCTGCTCGAGTTCGGCGGCGGTTTCAAAACTGCGGTAGGCTTTGCCCGCCTGCAAGAGCTGGTTGGCATAGGCCTGATGGCGCTCAAGGCGTTCGCTTTGCACATAAGGCGCGTTGGGGCCGCCCACAGCGGGGCTTTCGTCGGGGGGCAGGCCCAACCACTCGAGCATATCCAGAATGCGCTGCTGTGCGCCTTCGAC
>JANYFS010000358.1 GCA_025359705.1 Deinococcales bacterium
CTCGAGCTAGGGTAGCTAAAATGGATTTTTTCTGTTGTAGGGGCGCATCATGATGCGCCAAAGGGGAGGAATTTTTCAACTGACTACCTCAAAAACCACCTCAAAAACCACATCGCTCGAGGCCAAAACAAATCTCAGACCGCGCCCGCTTTTTCAGATACCTTCTCCGCCGCTTCCTTTTTGCTTTTGGCAAGCGCCTTAATTCCCGCTCGAGTGGCAATTTCGGGGATTTTGGCGAGGTAGGTTCCAGTATGGCTCGAGGGGTGCAGCGCGATTTCCTCGGGGGTTCCCACCGCCACAATTTGCCCACCGCGCAACCCCCCCTCGGGGCCAAGATCGATCACCCAGTCGGCGCATTTGATCACATCCATATTGTGTTCGATGATCAGCAGGGTATTGCCCGCTTCCACCAAACGGGTTAGCACCAGCATCAGTTTGCGAACGTCCTCGAAGTGTAGGCCCGTGGTTGGCTCGTCCAAAATATAGATGGTTTTACCGGTGGCCCGCTTTGCCAGCTCGGTAGCCAGCTTGACCCGCTGGGCCTCCCCGCCCGACAACGTGGTGCTGGGCTGCCCCACTTTCATGTAACCCAAACCCACATCCCACATCAGTTGCATTTTCTTCTCTATGGAAGGAATGTTCCTAAAGAACTCGAGCGCGTCCTCTACGGTCAGATCCAATACATCGGAGATGGATTTTCCTGCGTACTTCACCTCGAGGGTTTCGCGGTTGTAGCGCTTGCCTTTGCAGACCTCGCAGGGTACATAGACATCGGGCAAGAAATTCATCTCGATCCGAACCACCCCGTCACCCTTGCAGGCTTCACAGCGCCCCCCTTTGACATTGAAGGAAAAGCGCCCTGCCAGATAGCCGCGCCGTCTGGCCTCGGTGGTGCGGGTGAACAGATCGCGGATGTCGGTGAACACTCCCGTATAGGTGGCGGGGTTGCTGCGTGGGGTGCGCCCAATGGGGTCTTGGTCGATCTCGATCACTTTGTCGAGGTAATCCAGGCCCAAAAGCTCGTCGTGTGCGCCTGGGCTGGTGCGTGCGCCATTGAGGTCTCGAGCCAGCACCGCGTGCAAAATATCGTGAATCAGGGTGGATTTCCCCGATCCAGACGGCCCCGTAACCACGGTCATCAGACCTAACGGAATATCCACGCTGATGTTTTGCAAATTATGCGCCCTTGCGCCCCTGATTCGCAGTTTTTTGCTTCCCACTTTGCGGCGCTTTTCGGGAATGGCAATCTCGAGTTCGCGGCGCATGTATTTAGCGGTCAGGCTATCGGGGTGTTGCTGGAAGACCTCGGGGGTTCCTGCGGCAATCACCGAACCGCCGTGAACCCCCGCGCCTGGCCCAATGTCGATGATGTAGTCGGAAGCCAGCATGGTTTCCTCGTCGTGTTCCACCACCAGCAGGGTATTGCCCAAGTCGCGCAGGTTTTTGAGGGTTTCGATTAAACGCCCGTTGTCTTTGGGATGCAGCCCTATCGAGGGTTCGTCCAGCACATACAGCACCCCCGTCAGACCCGAGCCGACCTGGGTTGCCAAGCGAATGCGCTGGGCCTCGCCACCCGATAAGGTGTTGGCGGTGCGGTCCAAACTGAGGTAATCCAAGCCCACATCCACCAGAAATTTCAGGCGGGTGCGAATCGCCTTGAGAATGGGCGGAGCCACCTGTGCCTGAAAACCCGACAATTGAGTCTCGAGCCGTTTTTGCGGGGCCACACCTTTGCTGCCGCCCAATCCCGAACTCAAAAAGGGAGTCAGCCACTCGAGCGTGACCGTATTCTGCTCGAGCAGTCCAAAAAATTCGCGGCCTTGCAGCACCGACATTTTGGCGATCTGCGAAATGTTCATCCCGCCCACCCGCACCGCCAGAATCTCGGGTTTGTAGCGGGTTCCGCCGCAGGTGGGGCAAGCCTGCATCTCCATCATTTCCTCGAGTTTTTCGCGCATATACTCGGATTCGGAATCTTTATGGCGGCGCTCGAGGTTGGGAATCACCCCTTCGTATTCGGTGGTGAATTTGAGGGTTTCGCGGCCTTCCCGCATAAATACCACTTCAAAAGGCTCGTCCAGACCATACAAAACCGCCGCCCTTGCCTTGTCCGAAAGATCCATCCACGGTGCTTTCAGATCAAATTTCAGGTACTCCGCCAGCGCCTTCAGTTTGTCCCAGTAGTAGACCCCACCGCCCACGCCCTTTTTGCTCCAAGGTGCAATCGCGCCCTCGGCAATGGACAAGGTGACATCTGGCACGATCAATTCGGGAATAAACTCCAGCTTGCTACCCAAACCCACGCATTCG
>JANYFS010000416.1 GCA_025359705.1 Deinococcales bacterium
ACGAAATATAAATATACTGCGAATGGTCTTCCATCCTCCAACACCCTTGAAAACGATGGTGGTGCGTCCACCATAGCTGGGGGTGGAAATTACGACTCTTATACTTCGGTAACCACAAATACTCTGGATACTTATGGAAATATTACCCTATCCTCGAGTGATCACACGGGATCAAAAATCAATTATTATTCTCCGACTTGTAAAGATACAGATACAACAACTTCTGACGGTGGCGTAGTTCAATCTTGCGAAAATACAGCTAAAGAATATACCCCTCATTCAACTTCGGATGTTAAATATACCTACAATAATTGGGGATATTTAGAGAGGGAAGAGTATGGTGTGCAAATAGCAGAAAATGATAATTCTGGCAATCTAATTAGAAAAGGAGGGCGAACTCTCGAGCCTAGCCGCAGTTCTACTTATACGCTAGATTTTTTTGGCAATCGTCTGTCGGTAACGGGTGGTTTATATAACCGATTCATTAAACGATATGATGCGGATGGTCGGGTTGCTGAGTTTTACCGAACTTCCCCCACTGGATTTAGTGGTGGTATTTCAGGTACAGCTGGTATTGCAAATACGCGAGTCTATAATAATTTTCGCTATGATCCTTTTGGCAACCAAATTCTCTCGAGCAATGGGGGAATTCAAGAAACTCTTGCCAATACAGCAACTAACGAGTTTAGGGTTGACCGTGATATTAAATCTTCGGTCTACTCCAACGGACAACTGCAAGCAACCCGCAGCCAAGAAGGGGCTTATTCCAATGAACATGCCAGCAGTGGATTTTGGTTTTGGTATCAGCAATGGTACGAATCTCGAGGGGGACCACGTACTAACCAGTTGAGTGCGGCAGGAGATTGGCCTACTTATGTTTTGTGGGGATGGAAATACAAAGATCAGTCCTACACCTTGTTGGATGGTTTTAATGACACTGAAACTTGGAATGGAGTGATGTATTTCAGTCTTCCCAAGTCCAAGCAAGACGAAAAAGATCTTAAAGACTCCACTCCAGCCACCTCGAGCCTGTTGGGTTTAAACACTACTGAATCTATTGGCATTGTTGGCCCCACCCTCCCCAATCTTGACCCCTCGAACGCACAACAGGCGACTGCGCCAGAAGCAACCCAAAGCATTCCTGAAATCACCACCCAACAGGATGCTCGTCCGCTCGAGATTAACAATCCAGCCAACAATCTCATTCAAAACACCGCCACCTTGAACGCCACGCCAGATGCCTCGAGCCTGATTCCCAGTGGTTTGGACAATGCTTTGAATCCCTTCGGTGCGATTACTCCAACCACTCCAGCACTTCCGACTCTGCCCCTCGAGGCTGCTGGTACTCCCTCGAGCGCTCCCACTATCCCCACTCTGCCCACCACTGCGCAAAACGCTGCGCCCAAAGATCCCTCGAGTGTCATTCCCACCATCGGTGCGGTATTAAATGCAGGTCTCGAGATTACGCAAGCTCCCATTGGCTTTGTTCCTGATAATAAAAATAGTAGTGGCAATGCCTCGAGTGCAGGTGATGTTGAGGCTGCTAGTTACTACCGTGTGTGTAAAGATGGGACATGCACCAATGAAATTGAGGGCGCAACTACGGCAGCAGAAGCTAAAGATATTTATGATAGTGCTATTCAAGATTTAACAGGATCACAACCAGGCGATCCGACTTATCTTATTGAGAAAAATCAAGCTCTAGCATTGATAAGAATAGCAACCCATTCAGGCACCAAATTAATGAAGGATACGCTTGCTGGTATTGCGAAAATTGAAGATCCTGCGGTTCGTATTGGAATACGACATGTTTTAATGAACTCGATTGTCAATGGTGGAGTTGGGTTCAATTTGGATCAGGCTTTAATGGGGTTATCAGAGCAGATTAAATATACAATTTCTACCTATCATGATAACGATTTATCTGGTCATTTAACTCTAAATATTTACAAGACAATAGCTTTTTATGACCAAGGAATAACTGTAGATAAAGGATTTTATAATCAGCTTCGGAACGAAAGAATTGAGGCATTTAAGGGCGCTTGGAGAGAGCAGATTGGTTTTAACAACATCTACCGAACTATCTATGGGCAAGATCCAGAATCAGGATCAGATATTTCGATCTTAAGTCGAACACTTTCGGGAATTGCAGTTTTGTCGTATGCTGTAAGTGCAGGCATTGCAGTTCGATCCGCAGCCAGTCTTTTGGGCAGCGCTCTGCGAGGTACGGAACTTGCCTTCCTCAACACCCGCTATCAGGTGTATGCTATTGAAGGTGTGGGCGGCATCAAATCTACGACAGGTTCGCTTGGGTATGGGCTTAGAGCTAGTAGCTATGAAGATTCCCAAGTAGCCGCAGCGAAAGCATTTCTAATGCCTTTCATTAAAAGAAAAACTCATAATATTACGGCAGTTTATGATCGAGTAGCGAAAAAATGGCATATGGGAGTGAATGGTATGGTACCACCAAACCCAGATTCCATAGTTCAAAATTTGATAAATAATTCCAAGATACAAAATCGATCACCTATCGAAATATGGCCTTGCGGGAATTGTGCTGAATTTAATGCGCTTGACAACGCAATAAAGGATGCAAGAATTATCAACCCATCCAGGTCTATTAATACAAGTGATTTTGAAGTATATTCTTTCAGGAGAATTAAAGGTAAAGATCTAGAAAAAAGTACATCTTGCAACTGGTGTCAGCCTTTGAGGGGAAGAGTTGATACTTTGTGGCCGTAAAAAAGTAGATAAGCATTTCTGAATAGGCAAATACCCATATGTCCTGTTTGTAAGAATTGAGTAAAAGCATTTTTGGGACGCTTTCTAAACCTCTCATACCCATTAGTCGAAAACCCATATGGGTAGTCTACTCGTAAGAAATGCTTAGGGGATAAAGTATGAAAAGTGATAATTTTCTAGAAATCCTTCGAGATGCCGGATGGCTTGGATATGGGATCAGAGACCCCGAAGAATGCTTGAGTCTTTGGAGAGAGTATTACAGCCCCATTTTGAATTCGGCGCTACAGTTTTGCTCTTTGTTTGAAGGTCTTCAAATTCGCTCAAAAAATGGAAAAATTGAAAGGCTAGATGATTTCAATTTCGATGATCGAGATTCCATTAGGCATTATTGCAATAGTGGTGGAATCATATTGAATTTCGACCTTCTTAATGCTGTTGAAAATTTTGATTCTGAAGAAAAGGTACCCTCTCTGTTCCAATTAGTACTTAAAAAAGATGTAGCTCCTATTGGAGAAATTGAATTTTTTGGCACACATCTATATATATTCATAGATTTAGATGGTAAAATATACGAAGGAATGCCAGGCTATATAGGTCCAATAAGCAGCGAATCATATGATGCAATTTTCAAACTAATTAATAGGAATACGCCGTATCGAAGAGGCGAGATATATGAAGGCGAAAGTAAAATAATCTTTAATACCAGAGATTATCTATCAGATTGGTAGTTAGTTGAGATGATATCGCAGCCTCGATCGGGCCTGGGAGTTGCAAAGGGATTGTGTTGCCTTAAATTGGCCTGCGGCAGACTGAGGGCTGGGGTCGCCTGAAGTTCAGACGTATGTGATTAGCGCCCCCTCGAGGGGTGGGCTGAGCAGATGAGCGGATAGACACTCGAGGGGAAGAATGAGTAAGGTTTGGGCATGAAAGCGGACAAGCCAGAAACTGATATCCTCGAGACCCTGCGAAAGTTGGTTAAACGGGTGGAAATACTGGAGATCGAGAACCGCCAGCTCAAAAAAGAAAATGAACAACTGAGACAGGAAAATACACGACTCAAAAAACGTATTGAAGAACTCGAGCGCAAAAATAAGCGTTATGTGGCTCCCTGAAGTTACAAAGGTTTGGGTATGTGATTAGCGGGCCCTCGAGGGGTGGGTTGGGCAGATGAGCGGATAGACACTCGAGGGCAAAAAAGGCTCGAGCGAACTGATCACCACCACGCCAGAGCATCCCTTCTATGTTTCCTCAATGGTAGAAA
>JANYFS010000438.1 GCA_025359705.1 Deinococcales bacterium
CATTGCAGGTTTCTGACCCTAGATATGTAAATAATGTTTTATTATGAACCCTAAACTCAAACATAGCGTAACTCCACTACAGCCTAGCTTGCATAATAGCGTACATATACATACTGGGCTAAGCACTACCCTCGAGGCCAAACCTTCAGTACACTCTAGGTTATCGTATACCATCCCCAAGGTTCCATCCTCTTTTTTGGCTCTAATACTTCGCAAGCCACACACCCTAAAAAACCGATCCCCTTATCTCAAACCCCGCCTCGAGTCGCAAGGGTTTTGGACTGTGGTCACGGGGGGAAGTGGGGATTTGTGCGGCACTCCTGATAATATTTGCCCCACCTTTCACCTTTATTTGGACACCCCTCGAGGTCATTCATGAAATTGCCCAACCCCATCCATCACGCGGTCACACTGTTGCTTTTTACGGGAGTGCTGGCAAGTTTAATCAACGGATGCGCCGCCCTCGAGCCTGCTGGGGTTCGGCCCCCGCTCGAGATTTCTGTGACTCCTGTGGTTCCTGTGGTTCCCGCTCGAGCGCTGGGGGTTTTGGATCTGCCGATCAGCCCAGATATCGGCGCAAGTTCCAATTTAGGTTCCAGCGGGATCAGTACCCCCCGCTCGATCAGCTTTGCCAACCTGAATATCCAAGTGCTGCCTTATGTCAGCATCGATGATAGCGTGGGCGGGGTGCGGTATCTGACCACCACCTACAAAATCACCAATATCACAGGGCAAACCCTCAAAAACCTGACCTTTTATGGCTACCGCCGCACAGGAACCGACAGCGTGGGTGGAACGGCTTTTCGCCGCCTGTTGGATGCCACAGGTGCCAGCGTTTCCGAAGCCCAGGCTCGAGCGGTGCAGCCCACCCATGCCTATAAACTCAATGTGGCAAGCGCCTTGGTGACAGACCTGATCCAAGGGGATTTCCAGGCATTTAGCCCCGAAGAAGCCCAAAAAACTGCCCAGCTCGAGGGGATTCCTAGTGGGGCCGAGCTATTGGAATATGGTTTTGTGGCGCGGGGCTGCGCCAATGCGGGCTGTACCAGCTTCAAACGCGAAATCCTCAACGGGGGCGAAGGACGTTTGACCTTGGGCCTGCGGGTTCCCAACACGGGTGTGACCACGCCCTACCGCTTTTTGATGAGCTTTGTGGTGGTAGACGAACCCACCTCGAGGGTGACACGGGCGCTCGAGGAGACCCTGAGTGCCGCTCGAACCCGTTTGGATGGCCTGAACCCCACCCTAAGCAACACCAACAAGGGTGAAGTGGTGCAAATGACAGGGGATGCCAATATCATCACCGACGACAAAATTCGCACCCTCTACCGCCCCAATCCCAAAACCGCCACCGATGGAACCCGACTGCTGCCCGAAGTGAAAAACTTTGTGGCACGGGCCAGCTCGAGCAGCCAAATCAACCTGACCTGGGACAGTGTAGCGGGGGCTACAGGCTATGCCCTCGAGCGGCATGATGGCAACAACCCTTACGTCGCCTACTCGAGCGTAGCCACCTTGCTCGGCAACGCCACCAGTTACACAGCCACAGGTTTGACCGCAGGAACGGCTTACACCTTCCGCATTCGCGCCCTGTTTGGGGCCAGCTATGCCCCTTGGCGCGACAGCATTTGGAGCGAAGATTACGACACCCCCAACAGCTACGCCGACCCCATCAACAATGCACCGCAAAAAGCCCTCGAGTTTCGTTTGCGCGATCCCAATTTTGCCTTTAGCCTGTTTAGAAGCTATTACGCTTGGGTCTATATCCCCGCTGGAACCTCGAGCGCCACTCCCAAACCCCTGAGTATTTTTCACCACGGTTTGGGTGAATACTGTGGCAGTAGTTGTAGCATCAATAGCCTGACTGGAAACTTGGGAGGAGGTTCGCCCCCCAAACTCATCAAAGACGGCTTTAAACCCCCCTTGTGGGTGGTTTCGCCCCAATTGGACTACAACACCGACATTGTGGGTTGGTATGCCAACTGGGATGCCACCTTGCTTGCCACCCTCGAGCGGAAATATGCTGGACTGTTCGATAAAAAAGCCGTTACGGTCAGTGGTTTAAGTGCAGGAACGGGTGTCACCATCGATGCAGTGGGCCGCCGTTCCGACCTGTTCGCAGGCTGGGGGATCATGTCCAACCGAGGATCTGGGGTTGGTTCCAACCCCAGATCGAGTACCCTGACCGCTGCCGAGGCCGCTGCCATTCGCACTATTCCCTCGTGGCACTCTGCCAACATTGCGGGCGGAGGCAACGACGGAGCCACCCAAAACAGTTTGGTAACAGCTTTGATCAACCCCAATGTGGGCGGACAAACCGTGGAAAATGGCGGTGTAGTACGGGCCTACTACTATTGCAATGTGGCGCTCAAAGTACGGCTCCAAGCCGAATACACTGCAGACTCGAGTTGCTCGAGCGGAAATGGACACGATGCTTGGTCGCAAGCCTACAACCCCACCGTCGGCCCAGGCCGCTCGAGTCCCAATGATCTGACTTTTTGGCAATGGGCCGCCGTACAGCGCAAACCTTAGATTTGTTGTTCGTTATTCGTTATTCATTACAATCATTTTCCTCGAGATCACAGGAAAAGAAGTCGGGAAAGAAACTAAGTACCTCCCATATCAGATTTAGAGATTTTCTAAATCTGATAGCGACCAACGGGAGTAGGGCAAAGAAGTTCCTATCAGCGACGTGGAAGATTTCGAGCTTTGCGAGAATATCTGAAACATA
>JANYFS010000180.1 GCA_025359705.1 Deinococcales bacterium
AACTTCGGGGCTGGCAACTGCCGCCAATGCCTCGCCTTGGGGTTTGAAAATGCTCCCGTTGGCAGAGAGCAAATCTTTGCGCTCCATCCCTTGCTTGCGGGGCATGGCTCCCACCAAAAAGGCGTAGTCGGCATCTTTGAAGGCCACGTTTGCATCGTCAGACGTGACAATGCCCTCGAGCAATGGGAAGGCGCAGTCGTTGAGTTCCATCACAACCCCCTCGAGCGCACCCAAAGCAGGTGTCACCTCGAGCAGTTGCAAGATGATCGGTTGATCTTTGCCCAAAAAATCCCCAGCGGCAATACGAAACAACAAGCTATAACCAATTTGTCCAGCCGCCCCAGTGACGGCAACCCGAATCGCTGCTTTCATGATGAATCCTCCTGATCAGAATGTGGTTCGCGCTTTGATCTCCAGTTTTGATCTTCAAGCGATTTTATCTGAAATTTGCCTCGAGGTTGAAACACGACGTTTGAGCTTGCGTTACTCCCCTCGAGACAGCATATTTTTAATGCAAAAAAAGACAGGCACGGTGGCCTGTCTCGAGTACATCATCAAAAACTTATTTAACGACTTATTTAACGACTTTGGCTTGTTCGCGCATGATGCGGCTACGGTCACTCTTGAGGCGAGCCGCTTTACCACGCAAGTCGCGCAAATAGTACAGCTTGGCACGGCGCACACGGCCCCGCTCGAGGACGGTCAGTTTGGCGATGGTGGGGGCATTGTAGGGGAAAACCCGCTCCACACCTTCGTTAAAGCTAATTTTACGCACCGTAAAGCTCTTGCCAACGCCCGCATTATTGATGGCAATCACCACACCTTCAAAGGCTTGAATACGGGTACGGGTACCCTCGGTTACTTTTACATCCACCCGAACGGTGTCGCCCGCTTGAAAGTCGGGGATGTCGGTGCGGAGATGGGGCTGGGCAATGCTCTTCAGAATGGTTCCACGGTTGATGCTCATGTTTGAAATCTCCTTCGCTACAGGCGGATCGGTTTTGTTTGAGATAAGCGCTCGAGTGGCAGAGGTTCTGCTCGCTAGGCACTCCAAAAGCGGTCACTGTGACTTCGTACCATTTCGGCACGTAAGCTCGAGTGTACAGCAAAACTGGGTTAGGATCAATATGCACATTACGGATACTTGCTGGTTATTTTTGCCAAAAACCTCGAGCTAAAAATACAAATCAAACCGCGTATTCTTGCTTTCCACCGTGGCCCCAGGCACACGGCTCGAGAGGGTTTCGGAACCTTGTGGCCTTTTGACCACCACCCGCTTGACTTGGTTCTGTATCTGGCAAGCCAGCGCCAGCTCGAGCAAAGCGGCACTATCAAAGTCGCCGCCCACCACCTCATGAAAAAACTGCATTTCCTTTTTGGGCTTGGCGGTTTTGCTGCGGCTGGGATACATCGGATCGAGGTAAATCACCTGCGGGTACACCGTAGGCAGCAGCTCGAGGGCATCGCCTTTCAGCAAACGCATTCGGGCCAAAATCGGGGCCAGAACGGGATCTAAAGCCGCTCGCTCGAGGCCATCCAAAAGCAATACCGCCACAATCGGGTTGCGCTCGAGCAACGTGACCGTGCAGCCCAAAGAGGCCAACACAAAAGCGTCCTGACCCATTCCCGCCGTGGCATCCACCACCTGCAAAGGTTCCGTGCCTTTAATTCCCACCGCTCGAGCGATTTCTTGGCCCCGACCTCCGCCAAATTTACGGCGGTGCGCCGCTTTGCCCTCCACAAAATCCACAAACACAGGGCCACTTTTATCGCCCACTTTTCGCAGCTCGAGCCGCGACGCGGTTTGGGTTAGGGCAAAATCAAAGCCGTTTAAAACATCCACACTATCCACAATATCCACAATGGGAAGATTTAGCTCGAGGGATAAGTTTTGTATTTTCTCCTCGAGCATGTCTGAGTGTTCAAAATCTCGAGCCAGTGCGATTTTAGGTGCAATTTTAGAGTTCATTTCTAAAATGTTAGTACCCACCCTGTAGCGTTTGCCCCGCCACAATTGCCACTCCCCCACTGGTTCCCAAACGGTTGGCCCCCGCCGCAATCATCTCGAGCGCATCGGCACGGTTGCGAATGCCTCCCGCCGCTTTGATCTGCATCTGATTGCCCACAATACTTTTGAAGAGTTGCACATCTGACACGGTGGCCCCGCCCGTACTAAACCCCGTGGAGGTCTTAATAAAATCCGCGCCAGAGGCCAAAACCAATTCGGTGACTTTGATTTTGTGGTGTTGCTCGAGCAAACACATTTCCACAATCACTTTTAAAACACGGCCCAAAGTGGCAGCTCGCACCAATGCCAGTTCATCGGCGATTACCTCCCAGTCGCCCGCCAAAACCCCGCCAATATGCACCACCATATCAATTTCATCGGCACCCAAGCGCAAAGATTCCGCCGCCTCGAGCGCCTTTTGCTGGCCCGTAACTGCACCCAACGGAAAGCCACACACCGTAGCCAGCAAAACCCCAGATCCCTCGAGCGCTGTTTTGGCTTGGGCAATATAAATCGGGTTGATACATACCGCCTTAAACTGGTGGATTGTCGCCTCGAGGCAAAGTTGAGCGATGTCGCTGGGGGTGGCAGTGGCCTTGAGCAAGGTGTGGTCGATATAGGAAGCAAGGTTTAGCGGAGCATTCATACAAATAGGATAACTCGAGCGGAGCTATTTTAGGCAAGATCCCTCGAGCAAAAATAAGAAAACCTCGAACCACCCATCTGTCTTGACCTTACAGCAGCACCTAACGAGCTTGGTCGCTTTAACGAAAAACGAATAACGAATAACGAACCACCAATCTTCATCAAACCTTAACCCTCACTCCCTCGAGACATCCAAATTGCAGGGGTCTGTGTATATCCCAGTGAGTAACAAGAAGTGCGTGCCGAAAAGTGAGTATCAAAACGGAACCCACAAACTCCAGGAGGATTTACCCATGTCTAAAGACGCTTCTAAGATTGCACAAGCCAAAGCCACTAGCCCAATCAATAGCCGCCGCGCCTTTTTAGGAACCATGGGCGCAGTCGGAGCAGGCGCTCTGCTGGCCTCATGCGCCCCCTCGATGGCTATGGCAGAAGTACCCACCAAGGCCGATTTGGATATCGCTGTTTTGAACTTCGCCCTCAACCTCGAGTACCTCGAGGCCGAATTCTACCTGAAGGCCATCGGTGAAACTCCTTCATATGAGACTAAGGGTGTGGGTATCGAAGGTGGAGTAATCGGGGGCAAAAAAGTCAACTTCACTGATTCTACTCAAGGTGACTTGGTTTATGAAATTGCCCAAGATGAAAAAGCCCACGTTATCTTCTTGCGTGAAGCGATTAAAAACTTGGGTGGCGCTCCAGTAGCCCGTCCTGCCATCGATCTGACGGGTGCATTTGCTACAGCTGGCGCTGCTGCCAGCGGTGGTGCAATCCAAGGTTTTGACCCCTACGCCGCGCCTTTGTTCTTCTTGCACGGTGCTTTTGTATTTGAAGATGTGGGTGTCACCGCCTATAAAGGGGCAGCTCCTTTGCTGACCAGAGCGGGCATTCTCGAGGCTGCTGCGGGTATTTTGGCAGTTGAAGCCTATCACGCAGGAGCCATTCGCCTTTTGTTGCATCAAAACAAAGATGTAGTTGCTGCCGCAGGTTTAAAAGTGTTCGAAATTGTACAAGCAATTTCCGACCTACGTGACAAAGTAGACGGGGCCAGCGATTTGGATCAAGGTATTGTGATGGCTGGACGTGGCAATATTGTGCCTACTGATGCCAATGCCATTGCTTTTAGCCGCAATACCAGTCAAGTGCTGAGTATTGTCTACTTGGGTGGAACTGAAAAAGGTGGTTTCTTCCCCGCAGGTATTAACGGAGCCATTACCAAGGTGGTCACAGCGGATCTGAAATAAGCCTATTGCCCATGATCTCCCTGCTTACCCGATTTTTCGGAACAGAAGCCGCGCTCGAGGGAAATCTGGGATACATTTCGAGAGAATATGCCCAGGATCATCTGGGGTTGTTCTCTCGAAATTTTGTTACACTCCCATTCAACCCTTAAATTAGAGTTATAAAATGAGATTACATTTATCGTTCAAATCTGTTCGATGAAGTACACGCCTTTATAAAGAACCCTCGGTTTACAACCTGAATGGAGACTTATGCAAGAAATTGAGTATGCATCTGATGCACTGCTTATCCAAAACATGCAGGCTCGAGAGGAGTCGGC
>JANYFS010000490.1 GCA_025359705.1 Deinococcales bacterium
CGTACCTTCCACACCGGTGGGGTAGCAGGCGGCGGCGACATCACCCAGGGCTTGCCCCGCGTGATCGAGTTGTTCGAGGCCCGCAAACCGAAGGTCAAGGCATACTTGGCAGACCGCGACGGCATTTTGCGGGTGGTCGAAGAAGACGAGCGCTATTTGATCAAAATTGAAACCGCTGAAGAAGGCTTCTCCAGCAAAACCGCCACCAAAGTGGAGCGCACCCAGCGCTTACTGAAGAAAGACGGCGAAGAAGTTACTGCGGGCGAGATTCTGACACGTGGCGCAGTAAACCCCCACGAGTTGCTCGAGATTTTGGGTGCAGCCGAGGCCCAACGCTACTTGGTCGATGAGGTGCAGAAGGTGTACCGCAGCCAAGGGGTGAAGGTACACGACAAGCACATCGAAGTGATCGTGCGCCAAATGCTCAAATGGGTGGAGATCACCGAAGGCGGCGAAACCAAGCTGCTCGAGGGCCAAACCGTGGAGCGTTGGAAAGTGGACGAAAGCAACGAAGCCGCTCGAGTGTCAGGCAAGCGCGAAGCCGCTTGGAAACCCATCTTGTTGGGCATCACCAAGTCGGCGCTGACCACCGAATCGTGGTTGTCAGCAGCATCCTTCCAGCACACCACCCACGTTCTCACCGAAGCCGCCATTTCGGGCAAAACCGACGATCTGATCGGCCTTAAAGAAAACGTGATCTTGGGTAAGTTGATTCCCGCAGGCACCGGCCTCGATCTGGTACGAGCCAGCCAAATCGCCGATGCCAAAATCCTCGAGAAGTACGGCACAGGCAACGCCCAACCTTTGGGAACCATCAAGAATGTGATGTACGTTGGCCCAGGTCAAGGTACGCCTGTTTCGGGTGACTAACGTTTAAATTTTAGAATTTTTTGACAAAACTCCCCTCGAGCCTAGCTTGGGGGGAGTTTTTTGAGTTTTTCGGTTCTTGTTTTTGTTTGGAAATTTTGGAGATTGGGACGCTCGAGCCATACAGATTTTTTTCTTTTTTTGTTGCGCTCGAGGAAAGATTTTGAGGAAAGATTTTGAGGGCTGGTTTCAAAATGTGCACTCGAGTTGTAGGGAAGATTTCACATGATGGCTTTCCTAACCGTGGCTCGAGCAATCGGTAAGTCACTTCAGTAAACTTTCCGCAAACGTTCCGCAAACTTTCATTGACAAAGATTTTGAACCGTGCCTATCATGAATTCAGAATTGATTCCGTACAGGGTCGATCTCGAGGAAGTATCTTCGAGTTACCCAACCTGATGTTTTTCCTTCAACAAACCAGCTCGAGGGGCTTAGCTCCGACGAATGGGTTTGCTCGAGTGGGTAAAACAAGCGCTTGTTAGTTACTCGGTTCCTGCTGTTGCTGCTAGGAGATGTTATGGAAAATTACCCCCGCCCCGCCCCCCTCGAGCTGTACCTGCCCTGGAGCCGACCTTGACCAGTACCCTTCCCGCCAAACCCATCAAACGCAAGAAAAAAGTTAATATCGGCTCTTGGATTTTCTTCGCCGTGGTGCTGGTCTTCTTGATTGGGCCTTTTATCAATGGTTTGGGTGTGGTGTTAGATCCCAGTAAGGGAACCACCGCTACCAGTGTCGTTTTGGGGGTTTTGCCCAATGTTTTAACCCAAGGTCTAATTTTGGGTTTTGTGTTTGCGATTATCGCTTTAGGCTACACGATGGTGTACGGTGTTTTAAAATTGATTAACTTTGCTCACTCCGAAGTATTTGCTACGGGTGCGGTAGTGGGTTATGAAATGTTCACTATTTTACAAAATGTATCGATGAATCCTTATTTAAAATTAACTTTAGCTTTGCTGGTTTCTATGATCATTGCGGGGATATTAAACGTAATGATCGAACGAATTGCGTACCGACCCTTGCAGGGGGCCAAAAATAAACTGGTTCCACTGATTTCCGCTATTGGGGTTTCTTTTTTACTTCAAGATCTGTTGCGACTGTTTGAAGGAATCAAGCGCGGGCAATTTAACCTGACCTATCCCATCCCTGTAGAACTGACCGCACCTTTGGCACTTCCTGAATGGGTTTCCAATTTGGGGATTTCGTTAAGTGTTAAAGAAACCTTACTGATTGGTATTGCCTTAGTCATGTTGGTAGCCCTGAACTATTTAGTCAACTTTACCAAAATGGGTAAAGCTATTCGTGCCGTAGCCCAAGATCGCCAAACTGCGGCCCTAATGGGTATCGACTCTAATCAAATGATTATGCTAACCTTTTTAATTGGAGGTGCTTTGGGTGGGGCAGCAGGAGTTTTATATGGAATGCAATATGGTACGGTCAATGCCTATGTGGGTATTTTGCCAGGGTTGAAAGCCTTTACCGCTGCGGTACTGGGAGGTATTGGTAGTATTCCAGGGGCAGTATTGGGGGGCTTGGTCTTGGGAATTATCGAGCAGTATTTGGGTACGGTTCCCAGTTTGCTGGGAGGTTTATTGCCTACTACCGATATTTTTAGCCCGCTCAAATTGATTGGTGCCGAATATAAAGATATTGGCGCTTTTATGGTATTGATCGTTATCTTAATCTTTAAACCCTCGGGCCTTTTGGGTAGATCCACTACGGAGAAAGTATGACCACCAAACCCATGCCAACCAGACCGAACAAACCCATGTCTCCCCCCTCGAGCGCAGCAACAGGATGGTTATTGTTCTATAGCGCCCTCTCGAGCGGTATTCTCACTTGGATTACCCGCAGCGATATTACTAAAGGGATGGGAAATTTTCAGGCGTTGTTCTTATCCTTAATCTTTACCGCCTTTTTGATGAATGTGCTGTTTGCCTATCAGTGGAAAGCCGCACCTTGGGCCAAAATCTTGGTCGGTTTGATCAGTTTGCTGGTGATCATGCCTTTGGCGGGTATTGCCAATGGATATTTATTTGAGTTGGCCCTTCAGATTGGGATTTATGCTGCCTTGGCTTTGGGCCTAAATATTGTGGTAGGACAGGCGGGGCTTTTGGATTTAGGGTACGTGGCGTTTTTTGCCGCAGGAGCCTATATTTGGGCCATTTTTGGTAGCTCGCAAATCGGCAAAATTCTGGGGAATCAAGCCCTGATCGATTCCAACGGGTTGAGTGGGGGTTATTTTTGGCTTTTTCTGTTCTTGGGTGTAGGGGTGGCGGCGCTGATCGGTATTTTGATCGGTTTGCCCGTACTGAAACTGAAAGGGGATTATCTGGCAATTGTCACATTAGGTTTGGGCGAAGTGATTCGGGTTTTGGCAAATAACCTGACTCCACTCACCAACGGCCCCATCGGGATCGATGGAGTCAAACGGCCCGATACCACTTGGATTGATGGCCTGCGCGGAACCTTTGGCCTGAGTGATGCCCAATTTCCACTCTTGATCATGTATTTAGTGGTATTGGGAGCGATTGCAGTGGTGATTGTGGTGAATATCCGCCTCGAGAACAGCCGCATTGGGCGGGCTTGGATTGACATTCGAGAAGATGAAATTGCCGCGCAAGCCATGGGGATTCCTTTGGTTAAAGCCAAACTGTTGGCATTCGCTGCGGGGGCTAGTTTTGCGGGTTTGATGGGGGTTATTTTTGCCGCCAAACAAGCTTTTGTATCACCCGAATCCTTTACCTTTTTTGCCTCGATTGGGGTTTTGACCATGGTGATTCTGGGCGGAATGGGTAACTTTGCAGGAGTAATTTTGGGCGCAACCGTGGTGACACTCTTGAATTTGTCGGTGCTGAAAGGGGTTTCGGAGGCGATGAAAGGTTTGAATTTGCCCGCCGAACTCGACCCCGCCAAATATGAGCGCCTGCTGTTTGGGGTGATTTTGATCCTGATGATGATTTTCAGGCCCGAAGGTTTGCTACCTGCCAAACGCAAATTGGCAGCGGCCCACATCGACGAACCCAAAGACGACTCCCAAGGCAAACTGCCCGTAACTACCGCACCCAGCATTACCCCAAAAGGCGGGAAATAACATGCTGCTCGAGGTGAATGCACTTCGCAAAACCTTTGGGGGTTTGGTGGCGGTCAACGACGTGACCCTCGAGGTGGCCCCGCGTACCATCGTTAGTGTGATTGGCCCCAACGGTGCGGGAAAAACCACTTTTTTCAACATGATCACCGGCATCTACGAACCCGACCAAGGCAGCATCAAGCTCGAGGGGAGAGATTTGGTGGGGTGCAGCCCCGATCAGGTGGCCCACGCGGGGATTGCCCGTACCTTCCAAAATATTCGCTTGTTTGGGGCCATGACCGCCCTCGAGAATGTCTTGGTGGGCCGCCATGCTCGCTTGAAAACCAAACTATGGGACGCGGTTTTTCATACCAAAGCCTACCGTGAAGATGAAAGCAATGGTAGGCAAGCCGCCCAAACCCTGCTGGACTTTGTGGGCTTGGGCAAGCAAGCGGGCGAACTGGCAGCCAACCTGCCTTACGGCGACCAACGCCGCCTCGAGATTGCTCGCGCACTGGCAACCACGCCCAAAGTGCTGCTGCTGGACGAACCCACCGCAGGCATGAACCCCAACGAAACCGAAGATGCCAAAACCCTGATCCGCCTGATCCGTGACGAACTCGGGGTGACGGTGGTGCTAATCGAACACGATATGCGCTTGGTCATGACCATCAGCGAACACATCACTGTGCTGGACTACGGAACCAAAATTGCCGAAGGTGGCCCCCGCGACATTCGCAACAACCCCAAAGTGATCGAAGCCTATCTGGGGCGCGGCGCGGCAGCGGGCGAGTACGGAAAGGAATGAACATGCTCGAGGTCAATGATATTCATACCTACTATGGTCAAATCCATGCACTGAAGGGGATTTCCATCGAGGTCAAGCAGGGCGAAGTGATCGCGCTGATCGGCAGCAACGGCGCGGGTAAAACCACCACCCTTCGCACCATTTCGGGGATGATGAAGCCTAGAACGGGCCAAGTTAAGCTCGAGGGAAAAATCATTTCCCAGATGGCCCCGCATACCCTAACCACGATGGGGATGAGCCACGTCCCCGAAGGGCGGCGGATTTTTGGTCAAATGACCATCAAAGAAAACCTCGAGCTGGGAGCCTACAGCGTAAATGACCGCAAGGCCATTCAAAGCCGTATGGATGAAGGTTTTAGCCTATTTCCCCGCCTTGCCGAGCGCAAAAATCAGTTGGGTGGAACCCTTTCTGGGGGCGAGCAACAGATGTTGGCCATGGCCCGCGCCCTGATGACCAACCCCAAACTGCTGCTGCTCGA
>JANYFS010000498.1 GCA_025359705.1 Deinococcales bacterium
GGTTAGTGTAGGATTGATCATAGGGTCACATCTCCAAAGGAAGTGACCTTATTCTATTCTCTTAAATTGTAATATTTATTACAGAAAAGATGTGTCGGGTACAGAGCTGAGATACTTAAATTTTGATATTGGGCTGGGGCAGGATCAAACCCAATATCAAAATTAACGATGTTCCATTGATCTAGTGGCTTTAGTGCAAAAAGTGTATTTGAATCTGCTTGAACTGTATTAGAATTTTCACCTCTTTGGTGTGTGGAAGGATGAAACAAGCTGTACGCTGAAGTGTTAAAAAAGTTTATGATTTTGCCTTTCTTAACATCAATCAGGATCGACTTTTGGTCATATTGACTCGAGGCAAGCAAATAATTTTGATCTTTAGACCAAATCATGAGTTCCGCCCCATCCATTCCAGATTGAGTAACTTTCCAAACTCTCTTTGAATTTTTATCCCACAAAACCACTCGAGCTATGAATTTGCCGTCTATCTCTGTTTCACCTCCGGTAGCTACTAAATTTTTTTCTGGGGACTGTCGAGCCACATCAAACATTTCAAAACCACGACTAACGTTATTCGTAGGATACACATTAATAATAGGATAGCCCATCAGTCGATTAAGCAAATCTGAAATTATGTAGGTATTCGCATCTAAGGTAATGCTTAGAAGGACAATATTGTATATCCAAGCATACCGAAGAAATTTTTGCCGCCACATGGGTTGTGTAGGCGGCAAAGTAACACTTTTTTGAATGTTCATGCGTGAATTTTAGTCCACTACATTTTTGGAGTCAAGCCAATTTTAGCTAACCGCCACCACTCCAGGCAATTCCAAACCCTCGAGCAGCTCGAGACTGGCCCCGCCGCCTGTGGAAATGTGGCTGATCTTGTCGGCTTGACCGCTTTTGTTGATGGCACTCACACTGTCGCCGCCACCCACCACGGTATAGGCTCCCTCGAGCTTGGCAAGGGCGTTGGCTACCGCATTGGTTCCACTGGCAAAAGTAGGGAACTCGAATACTCCCATTGGGCCGTTCCAAAACACGGTTTTGGCTCCAACCAAGGCCGCAGCAAAAGCCACCTGCGAATCGGGGCCAATGTCCATGCCCTCGAGGTCGTCTGGGATGGCGTTGGTGGGGTGTACAGAGGTGTTGGCCTCGTTGCTGAAGGCATCCCCACACAGGGTATCGGTGGGCAAAACGATTTTGCTGCCGTAGGTTGCCAGTAGCTCGAGGGCTTTGGTCAAAAAGTCGTCTTCGTGAATGGATTTGCCAATTTTGCCACCTTGGGCTTTGACAAAGGTGTAGGCCATGCCGCCGCCAATCAGCATTTTGTCCACTTTGGGTAACAGGTTCTCGATCACTTTTAATTTGTCGGAAACCTTAGCCCCGCCAATGATCACCACATAAGGTGCATTGGGGTTTGCGATCAGTTGACCCAAGGCTTTAACCTCTTGCTCGAGCAGAATTCCGCCAGCGGAGGGCAAAAACTCGGCAACCCCCGAGACGCTCGAGTGGGCGCGGTGGGCGCTTCCGAATGCGTCCAAAACAAAAGCGTCGCCCAATTTGGAAAGTTTTTCGGACAAGGCACGGTCATTTTTCTCTTCGCCCGCTTCAAAACGCACATTCTCGAGCAAGGCCACTTCGCCTGGTTTCAGATCGGCAAGGGCGGCAGCGGTTTCATTGCTGGCGGGGCTGCTGGCAACGTAACGCACGGGCTTGCCCAACAGTTTTTCCAGTACGGGCGCAATCGGGGCCAAACGAAATTTGTCCTCGATGCCATTTTTAGGACGGCCCAAGTGACTCATCAAAATCACTGCAGCACCCCCCTCGAGCAGTTTATGCAAGGTGGGCAAAGAGGCTTCCACTCGAGTGGTATCTTGCACCACGCCATCTTTGATCGGGAGGTTGTAATCGACGCGCACTAGAACACGCTTGCCTTGGACGTTGAGGTTTTCTAGGGTTTTCATGTTTGGGACTCCTTTTTGGTTCGTTATTCGTTATTCGTTATTCGTTTAAAAGATTTAAAGGCTCGAGGGAATCATTTATCTTTCGTAGGGGCGCTGCTTGCTG
>JANYFS010000500.1 GCA_025359705.1 Deinococcales bacterium
CACCTCACGGGCTGGGCCGCTATTGCTACCGAGAGGCCACTCGGAAAGTCACGCCTTGCCAGATATGAATGCCGTTGGGTGTTCAGGGCAGGAACAAAAACAAGCCGTAGGGTAGATTTATACACTTACGGAAAGGCAGGAATACTATGGAATACGTCTTGATTATTCATGCAGTCAAAGATTATCCCGCTTGGAAGCACATTTTCGATCAGGCGGCGGGCATCCGCAAAGCAGCGGGTGAGCAAAGCTATCAGGTATTGCGCTACCAAAGTGATTCTAACAGAATTGTGCATTTCTCCAAATGGCACTCGCTCGAGCAGGCTCGAGGGTTTTTCGAGTCGCTCGAGTTGGTGGAGATTCGGCTACGGGCTGGAGTGGAAGCACCCGAGTTTCTTTATTTGAATGAGCTAGAAGCAGGCGTGCTTTAGGATTGATCCAATGCTACTGCACCACCTCGAGGCTTTGTATCCGACTTAGTAACACTTTTCCCTTGGCATCCAAAGCCAATAGCTCGAGGGAATGTTTACCCAGCGTGGCTTTGCTCAGATCCAAAGTAAAGCGGTAGGGGAGGCGGTTTGCCACTGCGATCACTTTGCCATCCCAGCGGTAGGCCACTTGCTTCAACCCCGATTGGGCCAACTCGAGCCACGCTCCACAATTCAAAATCGAGCCACGTTTCAGTTTTTTTGCCAATAGCATAGGACGGCTCGAGCGCTCGGTGAGGTCGCTTAAAAAATAGGGATTTTTTAAAATCTCGAGCAATGCAGCTTTTTTGGCGGGTACCTCGAGCAAGCGGTAATCGTTTTGGCGATTCACACTTTTACCATTGCTGCTCTGGGCCATATCCAAATTCAACCAATTGATGTTCTTGAGCCGTGGATATTTAAAATACGCCCCCCAATACAACGTCTCTAGCTTGTCCACCGCAAACGCGCCAAAATCCTTTTGCGGATAGCCCGCATTAAAATGCGAAGATCCATATTCCGAAACCTGAAAGGGGTGAATCAGGCTGTAGCGCCGATAAAAAGGCTCGAGGGTGTCTAGTGGGCTGATGATTTCACCGCTTTGCTCGGCCTTGCCATTGATCAGTGGCACACTGTACAAACTTACCCCCACCCAATCGACATACTGCGCTCCTGGATAGTATTTTTCGGTTCCCTCGAGCCGAGTTGCCATCGGCATCCAGACGAGCGCCACATTGGGGGCCAGCTTTGCCAACACATCGTGAACCATGCGGAATTTTTCTTTGTACAGCTCGGGATTTTTGGCCCATTCGTTGGCGGGATCATTGAATTCGGCGGCAAAGCGCAAATAAATGGGGACATTGGAATATTTGGCGGCCCGAGCGAAGCGCTCCACACTGGCTTGGTCCAAATCTTTGAGCGGCATTTGTGGCTCGAGGGCAATATGCAACGCAGTGTGATCCCTCGAGGCAGCCTGAGCCAAGCGAAAGGGAAAGGCGCTGCCGATGCCCGGTTTACCTTTTTTCTCGAGCGGATAGTAGGTAAAATACACCGCTAAACGGTGGTGCAAAACCTCGGTGGCCCGCACCCGATTTTGCGCGTTGAGATCACCTGCCAGCACACTAAAGCCCATCAGCAAGCCATTTTTCGGCTCGAGCCTAGCCAGTTTTTGGCTTTGGGTAAAAGGTGCCTCGAGCCAGTAGATTTGGGCTTCTTGACAAAACCTCGAGCTGATCCCGCTCAAGGCCTCGGCAGTGTTGGCATCGAGCGGTTTATAAATGGCAATGGCTTTGCGGTACGACAGGCAGGCGAATTCAAATTGCTTTTGCTGGGCCAAAAGATCACCCAGCATCCGCCAGTTGGAAGCGGTGGGATTGCTTTTGATGGCAAGTCGCAAACTTTTGGTCGCCGCCCCTTGCTGACCTGCTTTAGCCTGAGCTTCGGCACAGCTTCGCAAACGATCTGGATTGGTCTCGAGGGTGCAGCTTGGTAGAGGTATTTGAGTTGGGGTTTGAATAGGTTTTTGGGCCTGAGTAAATTGAGAAAATGCACCCAACAAAAAAATCATTCGGAAACTGGCTCGAGTGCGGTTCAGATCGGAGGTCATCTTAAAGGTCATTAAAGATGAGTACGTGGTGAAGCTGGCTCGAGTTGCACTGTTGCACTTGAGAATATTTTTGAGAATATTTTTGAGAATATTTTTGAAATTCTCCTGCGGTTGCGCTCAAGGTTGTTTTACAGGTTCCAACAGTGCATAATTTAACTTATGCATCGTTGGAATTGCTTTTTCTTCCGCTCGAGCCAGTTTCTTGTTCAAATTTGCTTTAGCTCGAAAAAATGTGTGCATTCGATAGCTCATTCAATGGCTATGCGATAATTTTGAGATTTTTCTCGAGCCAAACACCGTCCCAAACGGCACAAATTTAACCGTGCGCCAGAATCGATTTTAAGCCACCTCGAGCGCGTTTTGAAGGTTCTAGTAAGGGGTAAATAAGGGGTATCCATGTCTGAAATCAAAAAAAGCACCCCCTCGAGCGCAATGGTTTTGGCTTCCAAATGGAATAGCCCCGAAAATCGGCGGCGTGAAGGAATGCGGGCAGCGCATGGGCAAAATGAAATGGCACTGTGCGAACTGCTCGAGTCGTATCTGTTACTCAAATCCAGCCGCAAAGGTTTGATCAGCCCCAAAACCCTGCTGACCTACACCGAAACCGTGCATAAGTTTTTGGGCTACACTGGCCCGCCCGAATCTCCCAAACTGGGGCTGTTGCAACTGACCCCCGATGACCTCGAGCTGTGGATGCTGTATTTGCAGCGCGAAGAAGGTTTAAGCCCTTCGAGCGTCAAACGGCATGTGTATGGCTTGCGAAATCTATTTAAAGCCCTAATCTGGGCTGAAGTCTTAAAAACCGATCCCAGCGCCACGGTTAGACCACCTTCGGACAAAACTGAGAGCCATGTGAAAAAAGGCGCACTCCCCTTAGAAATGTACCGCAGACTTTTAACCTTGCCTCTCGAGCTGCACCCAGAGGACCTCCCTCGAGCCAGGCGGGATGTCTTACTTTTGCTGCTGGGTGGCTCGAGCGGCCTGCGTGCTGCCGAAATATGTGGCCTCGAGGTAGCGGATGTGGATTTAAAGCTGCGACGTTTGAAAGTGCGGGGTAAAGGGGCCAAAACTCGAGTGGTTCCACTGCAAAAGTCGATGCTTGAAGCCCTCTCGAGCTGGCTGGAAAGCCGCAAAGCCCTCGAGTTGCGGGGGAAAATCCAGTCTCAGGCGCTGCTGGTCAGTTTTCAGCCGATGCATTTTGGCAAAAAGCTCAGCACCAATGGGGCCAGAACCATTGCCGCCAGCTATTACACCCCGCTGGGCATTCCGCTAGAGATGTTTGGTTTGCACACTTTACGCCGCACCGCAGGAACGCATTTGTACCGCGCCACACGGGATTTGCATGTGGTCGCAGACATTTTGGGCCACTCGAGCGTCAATACCTCTGCCATCTACGCCAAAATGGATAGCGATGTACGGCTCGAGGCACTGGACAAGCTCGAGCGCTTGCAAAACGGGGATTAGCGCCCGAGAAAAGTGTATAGCGTCTCGAGGTATTTGGCTTTCTCCTCGAGCCACGGAAACATTTTAGAGCGACTGTAGCTGTGCAACACCACTGATCTGTGGCCTTTTTCTGAACTCTCGAGTTTTTCGCGCAGGATTTTAGCATAAACTGCTGGGGCGCTACTCTCGAGCTGGCCCACTTGCAACAGCACCGAAACTTGGTTTTGCTGCAACACCTCGAGCAAATCCAGATCGAAGGCTCCCTCGAGGCGGTCTGCTTGAGCGTGGCGACCTATGCCGCC
>JANYFS010000515.1 GCA_025359705.1 Deinococcales bacterium
CGCCGAGTAAACAGCAATACTGCGAAATTCTGCACTTCCACCAGAAACAGTTAATCCAATATTTGCTTTAGCACCTGCCAAAGCTGGGTGTTCTCCCAGAGATGCCTGAATAGACTTAGCCGCAGGATTGGCAACGTCCACCACTCGAGCCAGCATTTCAGAACCTTTCATCTCAATTAACAGTTCAAACCAGGTATTGCCCTCGAGCGACATTTTAACCGCATTAAAGGCCGCTGCTTTATCTTCACCTTCGTGATCATGGTCATCTTTGCGGGCTTGAAAGCCTTTGGGCTGAATAACCACTCGAGCCAAATGTCCTGTGGCATCATTGATGCTAAAACTGATTTGCTTGGCACTATCCAGCTTGAATTGTACCGACAAGGCCGCATCATTAAAAACCAGATTGTGACGGTAGGTTGCCGGATGATTATCGCTAGCGCGTTCGGTTCCTTGCAAAGCGCCGTTCACAATCGTCCAATTTCCCTTGGCGGATTTCCAAGCGCTCGAGGTTTTACTGAGATCTTCGGCAAAAAGCGATTGGCCCTTAATGGTCATCAAGGTTTGCAGAGGTGAAGTTTGGGCCAGCACAGGAGTAAGGGCGGTTAGGAGCAACAGGGAAAAGCAGATTTTCTTCAACATAACTTTTAGAGTGGGCTGCTTTGCCAAAAGTTCCGCAAAAATTCGAGCATATCTCGAGCGCATCTCGAGGGAGCTAAATCTCTCTCATCCAATCTTCAACAAAACTGCATAAAAAACCCCACAAAACGCTCGAGGGGGGTATTAAACTGATCCCATATGCGTGATTCAATATGAGCGATCTGGAAAAACCTTTAATTTTGGTAGTCGAGGACGAACCGCAAATTGCCGAAGTCCTCGAGGGGTATTTGCGCCGCGAAGGGTTTCGCACCGATTGGGCCGAAGATGGAGCCAAGGCATTGACTTTGCACCGTGTGGGGCGGCCCGCTTTGGTTTTGTTGGATATTCAAATTCCCAAAATGGATGGTTTTGAAGTGCTGCGGCGCATCCGCGAAACTGCCGATACCCCCGTTATTTTTGTCACCGCCATGACCGAAGACCTCGAGAAGCTGATGGGCCTCAAAATGGGGGCCGACGACTATGTGGTCAAGCCTTTTTCGCCGGTCGAGGTGGTGGCACGGGTCAAGGCGGTGCTGCGGCGAGTTAGCAGCGCTCAGCAGCGTTCGCAGGTGCTGCGGGTGGGGTTGCTCGAGGTGGATACCATGGGCCTGATTGCGCGGGTAGCGGGCAAGCGTTTGGATCTGACCCTCAGCGAATACCGCTTGCTGGAGCATCTGGCACGGCATCCGCAGCGCAGTTTTTCTAGGCTCGAGCTACAAGAAGCCTGCCTGCCCGAATCGGACGCGCTCGAGCGGGTGGTGGACGCGCATATCGGCAACCTGCGTAAAAAACTCGAGGGAGCAGGGGCGCACGGAATGCTCGAGACGGTGCGGGGTGTGGGCTACCGCTTGTGGTTAGATTGACCCGTTTAAGGTGCTGATGATTCGTTTTATCCGTGGTTTTCTAAGTTCCAATACCATTCGCATCACTTTGGCGATGCTGGTGATTATTGCCCTCTCGAGCGTAGTGCAAATGGTGTTGCTGGGATACGGCGCATACCTGTTGGGCTACCGCATTTACGACGGTTCTCCGACCACCTTACAAGCTCACTTTCGCAATCTTTTGGATGAAGTTCAGCAGGCATTCCGCCCCGATTCGGCTCCACAAAACCTGCTGAATATCCCTTTTCGACCCCTCAATTCGGTGGATCAGGCCATTTTGCTCGGTTCGCCACTCATTACTTTTCTAGTCACCATCTTTTTGGCCTATATGCTGTCTCGAAGGATTGCCAAGCCCATGCGGGCCATCTCCAAAACCGCCCAAAAAATCTCCAGCGGCGACTTGACCGTGCGGGCCAGTATTTCCAAGCACCATGACCGAGGCGAAACCGAAACCGCGCGTTTGATGCGGGATTTTAATGCGATGGCGGACAATTTGGATCGGCTCGAGACCGAACGCAAGGCAACCATGGCCTCGATTGCCCACGAACTCCGAACCCCCATCACCATTTTGCGGGGGCGGCTCGAGGCGATACGGGACGGGATTTTCCCACTAAATGACCTCGAGATGGGGCGTTTGATTGGGCAAACTTTGCTGCTGAGCAGGCTGGTGGACGACCTGCGAACCCTCAGCTTGGCGGATGCGGGCAAGCTCGAGCTATACAAAATCAATCTGGAGCTTTCGGCTTGGTTGCAAGAGCTGTTGCACGAATATTACCCCAGAGCGCAGGCCAAAAACCTCGAGCTGAAATGGGGAACCCTCGAGGTGGTGCAGTTTCGGGCCGACCCAGACCGAATGCACCAAGTGGTCGGTAATTTGCTGGAAAATGCCCTGCGTTATGCCCCCGAAAATGGCTGGGTGCAAATTTCCCTCGAGCGCCAAGAACAGCACGCCTTGTTGCGGATTTGTGATTCAGGCGAAGGCTTACCCCCCCAAGATTTGGCGAAAGTTTTTGACCGCTTTTACCGCTCCGACCAAGCCCGCTCGAGGGTTTCGGGCGGTTCTGGCTTGGGCCTGAGCATTGTGCGGGCAGTGGTGGAGCTGCACGGCGGCACAGTGGAAGCCCGCAACCTCGAGGGTGGCGGGGCGGATTTTTGGTTGCGTTTCCCGCTCGAGGAAGAAATTTCCCAAATCGTTTTACCCAAACCGCGTGGCTGGTGGAAACGAGGTCAAAAATAGGATCAAAAGTAGGGTGTATAAAAAGTTCCCACAACTTGTGGGAACTTT
>JANYFS010000611.1 GCA_025359705.1 Deinococcales bacterium
ACTCAAGATCACTCAATCAAAAAAGTAAACCAATCGTCTGAGACACGGTATTTACATCTAGCCTCGAGATGAACACCATATTACAGGTAACTACTTTAGCGAAACAAAGCATTCAAACTGGTGGCTTGGGCGGCATTTCCCAGCAAAGGCAGGCCAAAACCTTCTTCCAGACCGCGCAACAGCGAGTAATGGTTGAACAAGGTATTCGACTCCAGGTGGCCTTTGCTGCTGCCCGAAATCACCACAGTCAAGATTTTTCCGCCTTGGTGCAGGCTCGAGGGGACTTCTTTGGTCATCAGTTCATCTTCGTCGAAGGTTAAAATAATCAGCGAATTTTTAGTCCACTGCGGGGATTTCATGATCTTGCCCACGGTATTGCCCACAAAATCGTCGGCGGCTTTTTCCAGCAGGGCAGGGCGGTGGCAGTTAGGGGCGCTGTGCATGTCGGTGCATTGGTCGGGAACGATGAAGGACAAGTTGGGTGAACCTTTGGCAAGGTCGCTGTACAACTGCTCGAGTGGAACCACATTCCGCGCTCGAGCGGGGTTATCTTGGATTTGCTTGTACAGCATAAAGGGATTATGTTTTTTGGCGTACAGGGCCACGGGCAAGGTGTAATCCACGTTGGAACCCGCTTCGGGGATGCCTTGCATGTAGGCTTTCCACGTTTTATGCACCCCCTCGAGCTGATCCGCCAGATTGGGGCCAGTCAGTACCCGCTGCGAATTGTCATCCCGAATGCCGAAAGTATCGCCCGCGATCATGGCGATGTAATTGGGCATACTGGGGTGGGTGATGCCGTAATAGTTGGTGGTATAGGTATATTTTTGGGCCAAAGCATTGAGTTTGGGCATACGGGCATTGCCCAAAATGCGGCCCATGCTATGATTTTCCAGAATGATGAGGTAAGCATGGTCAATTTGAACGGGTGCGACTTGAGTCGTAGCCAGTAAAGTAAACACTGCCAGTGAGGTTCCGTGCATCAGTACATTCATCGTTCTAGGCTAAGCATTTTATGCCACGGCTGCATGAAGTCTCGAAGACCTATCAAGGGAAGTGTAGCTTGGCAAACAAATATCCCTCGAGCCTATCCCTTGGGCCTATCCCTTGGGCCTATCCCTCGAGCCTATCCCTTGGGCCTATCCCTCGAGCCTATCCCTTGGGTCGCACACAATTGCGCCCTGACAACTTGGCTTCGTAGAGCAAAAGATCAGCGCTCGAGATCATGTGCTCAAAACTTTCCACTTGGGTGTCGCTGGTGTAACCGATGGATAAGGTGACTTTTAGCCCTGGTGCCAAGATAGACCAATCAAAATCTTGCACGGTCAGGCGCAGGCGTTCACAGAAGTCCCAAGCTCGAGCGGTGGTTAAACGTCTTGCCAGTAAAACAAATTCTTCACCACCGTAACGAGCGCACAGGTCTCTCGAGCGGGTGTGCGCTTGCAAAAATTGGGCAATTTGGGCCAATACTTGGTCGCCAATGCGGTGTGAAAATTGGTCGTTGATCCGTTTGAAATGGTCGATGTCCAGCATCACCACGGTCAGCGGCTCCCCAGTGGCTTGAGCCTGCTCAAAAAGAAAACTGAGCCGCTCATCGAGCAAACGGCGGTTGGCAAGGCCCGTGAGCGGGTCATGGTTGGAGAGATGTTCAAAGGCTCGAGATTGGGCCTCGAGCTGGGCATTGAGTTGGGCCAATTCTTGGTTGCGTAAGCGCTGAAGTTCGCCGTCGTGGTGTGCTTTTTCTAGGGCCAAGCGGCTCGTCATCAGCTCGAGCTGGGCGCTGGCGGATTCGCTCCGCATCTGTTGATCCAGTTGGTGAAAGGCTTTGAAATGTTGCAAGGCTTCGGCAAAATAACCATGTTTCTCCAGCATTTGCGAATAATCCCGTTGAGCCAAATACAACTCGCTTAAAACCTGTGAACGCTCCAAAACCTCGAGCGCCGACTCGAAATGCAGTTTGGATTGTTCAAAATCGCCCATCAAATCATAAACTTGGCCCAATTCGCTCAGGGCAATGCCCAAGTGCCTTTGGTTTTCAATATTTTGGGCATGGTTTTGGAGGGTTTTGAGGGTGTACAAGGCTTCGGGAAGTTGCTCAAGGCTGCGCTGCACCGCAGATAAACTGCTCAGGGTTTCACACAAATCGCCCAAAGATCCACTTTGCTCCGCCAGACGGATGGCTTCCTCGATATTTCCCTTGGCCTTTTGCAGCAGTTCTGCTCGAGCCAAGCCAGCGGGCATTTCTTGGGCCAGCATCACTTGAGCGTAGCCCAAATTATTTAAAATATAGTTGAGTTGCTGATTATCTGGGGTTTGATAATAAATTTCGGTCAACTGTTCAAACTGTTCCAAACTGCGAGCATAATCCCGCATTTCTAGAAAAGTTGCCCCAATATTGTTGCGAATTCGCAGCACATACGCTGCATCGTCGATTTCTTTACTAATATTTAAGCCTCGCTCGAAATATTGCAGCGCTTGGTGTGAAGCCGAAAGTTGGCTATAAATGATGCCCAAACTATTGAGCGCACGGGCTTTATGATACAGATCTTGGTGTTGTTCAAAAATGAGCAAGGCCCGCTCGAGCGCCTCGAGTGCTTCGGGTAAACGTCCCAAATGCCGCGCCGCCCAACCAATGCCCAACAGTGCTTGGGCTTGCTGGTTGATGGAACCTTGGTCTTGGGCTAATGCTTCCGCTTCTCTGGCCCAGATCAGACCTTGGCGAGCTTCGCCTTCGTCCAAGTCCACAATCCGCTCGAGCAGCATGTGTAACCGCTCTTGGGGCGTGCTGCTCTGGTGCGTACTCTGGTGTGTAGACGCGAGATGGGGCAAACTCGAGGGGGACTGGGGCATATTGCAAATACATGATAACTTAATTAGAAATCCCAATGGTGAAAATTCGATCAGATTTTGAGGACAGTACGATTAGCTTTTAGGCTGCTTGGCTTAACAAATGCCAAGTTTGTCATCATATATTTTTTGGGGACTGAGTAGAGTTGCCGATTTTGCCGATTTTGCTGAAAAAGCAGATGATCAGATATTTAGGTTGGATTCATCCTAGCAGCCCCAAAAAGCCTTTTTGCTCGAGGGTGGGGAATACCGCTTTCACATCGGTACATTGCATTTGCTTAGTAAGCAACTCGGCAATTACGGTGCGGTAATCGGTGGTGACTGCCAGATCTGCATGGTCGTAGAGCTGCTCGGTGTGCAGCCCAGGCCATGTGCCATACACCTGCCCGCCCTTGACCTTGCCGCCCAAAACCATCATCATGCTGCCGTGTCCGTGGTCGGTGCCATTGCTGGCATTTTGCTCGAGCCGACGACCAAATTCGCTCATCACTACCACAGTCAGGCGGCTGGAAATTCCCTCGAGGTCGGTATAAAAAGCCGAAAGCGACTGGGCCAATTCGTCCAAATGATCGGCAAAGTAGCCTTTTTCGTGATCGGCTTGGTATTGGTGGGTATCCCAGCCGCCAAAATCCACCGTAGCCACCCGCAGGCTCAACCCCTGTTTTAGCACCCTCGAGATGGTTTTTAGGCTGTTGCCAAAATCACTTTCGGGGTAAGAAACCTTGGTTTTGTATTCGCCAAAACCCGCCATTCGCACCCGCTCGAGGGTTTTGAGGGTCTGTTGCCCCGCTTGGTGTAGCCACGTATCGCCGGTGTACAGCTTGTTTAGCGAATCCCACAGGACTTTTTGATAGCCTTCATCGCCACTCAGGGCCATATCCCCAGGATCATTGAAGGCCACCGCATTCGGATAAGATAACATCGAGGCAGTAATTTCGCCGCCCACCGATAGCGCAGGAAAAGTGATTTGCCCCTCGAGCGCGGGACCCGTTTGCAAAAAGCGGCTGATCCAACCCGCTGTTGTGTTGTGGGCATCGGGAATACCCAGTTCCATAAACTGCTGAGCATCAAAGTGGCTGCGGGTGTCGCTGTGCATTCCTGTGGCGGTGACCAAGGCCAGATGGCCCGCGTTGTACAGCTCGTGCAGCGGTGCCAGCGCGGGGTGCAGCCCCAGTTTTCCCTCGAGCGCTCCCTTGAGCGGTAACGCTGCTCCTTGCCCACTGGCAGGAATTTTAAGTTGGGGCCGCGCAGTTTCATAGTGAGCGCGGTCTTCTCCCTCGAGCGGAACCAACACACTGAGCGCATCACAGGCCCCCCGCAAAAAAACCACCACCAGCACCTGATCCGCGCCACTGGTTCCGCTGGGATCGGCAAAGGCCATCGATCCCAATTGTGCGCCGTACATGGTGGCAATCGAAGCACTGCAACCGACCATGAATTCTCTTCGGGAGATGTTTTTCATGTATTAAGCCTCCTGTGTGTGGTTCGTGTTTATGACTCGAGGTAGAACTATTGATTGTGTTGATGGTTAAAATAAATTGTGGTATTTTGTTTAATTTTGAATGATTTTTAAATGTTTGATCTTGCTTTTGATCTTTAACTTCGATATTAGCTTTCGATATTGGCTTTGGCTTGCTGGGTGGGTTTCAAACCCACCCCTACTTCAATTTTTTTATTGCAAGGCAGGAGGGGTTTATGGTGAATATATTATTTTTAATGTTAAGATAGATTAAAAAAAGAATCTAATTATATATAATAAAACAGGGCGCAAATAAATGTGCCCCAAAGAATAATAATGTGAGACGCGTTGGGTATTACAAATCGAATTCGGCGGGGTTCAGCTTAACAGCGTGGCAGGCTTCTTTGACAATTTTGCGCTCGGCTTGGTCGAAATTGCCGTCCGCTCCACCAATCACGATGCCAATTTGAATTACAGCCCTTGCTTGATCGGGTTTGTTTTGCAACTTACCCAAGACCTGAATCAAAGAAATCTTGCCAAAGTCGTAGTCGGTACCGAGCTTGTTGCAATATTCATCGAATTTGCTCCGCAAGTCGTCGGCGGGAAAGATTTTGAGGATGTCGTTGTTCATGATCAGAGCGGCGGTTTTTTGGCGCTCGGTGGCATCTACCGTGCCATCTGCGGCGGCAATCAGGGCGCACATGGCCATGCACGCATCTGAAAATTCTTTGTTTTTGAACTTTGCCACGCTGGTCTTGAGGCTGCTGCTCATGTTGCTGACCGAACTTTTGATGTTGTCCCAAATACCCATGCCTACTCCTCATGATGATGCTCAAAGTGCTGCCCTAACTTTGGCTCGAGTGAATTTGGCTCGAGTTTACCAGAGATTGTGTGAAAATCATTTTGGTTTGAGCAGGATCGAGCCGTCTTCTCTTCAGAAAATGAGATTTTTGGCCCGAGCCTGCGGAACCCAGCCCGCGTATTCGCCCAACATCAAATCGTAAAGTTCTTGGTCGGGGATGGCCTCGGGGTCTTCTACGCTGAAAAAGTCGGCATTGTCTAAAAAACGGCCCGTCATATCGTCTAGTTCCTCGAGGAAACCAAAATCGCTGGCAAGCAGGCTGGCCCAAAAGCCTTTTTTCTTGGGGGTTCCTGATCCTGTGGCTTTGTTGGATTTGCCAATGCCCACAAACTGCCAGAAAATCCCCTCCCTCGAGCTATCCATCACCTCGCGGCGGGTCTGATCTTTGTCTTGGGCATCGCCGTCGGTCAGGAAGAGCAGGTACGTGGGCAACTCGACTTTGCCGCTACCTCTAAAGTAAAAATCACGTACCATTCGCATCACAGGGGCGTAGTTGGTTCCTCCCTCGAGCGGATAGTTTCGCAACACATTCCCAATAAAATTGCTGAAGTTGTTGGGGTCCATGCTGCCTGCTTGGTGAGCATCCACTCCAAACAAAAAGATGTCGATGGCAAAGTCGTCGTCAAAACGGGTTCCTAGGGCCAGCACTTTTTCGGCAAGCCGCTGAATCTTTCCACTTTGGTAGAGGTTGTGCATCGATCCTGAAATATCCAAGCACAAACCCACTTTGGCGCGGTGGTCGCTCAAACCTTTTTTCTCGAGGGAGATGTTGGCTTTTTTGATCAACGAAACCATGGCAGGGGCTTCCCGCTCGAGCTTTTTGTCCAAATCGATACGCTTTTGCTTGATCAGGCTTATTTTGGAATCTCCTGAACCGCTGGTTGGAGCTGTTGGAGTTGGAGTTGGTGTTGGAGTTGGGCTACTGGCCTCGAGTGCAGAGCCGCCAAAATGCTCGAGCAGTTTTTGCAAACCACCATTAAAACCCTGCCCCACTGCGGCAAAACGCCAGACATCTTTAAAATAAATCTCGGCAATCATCAGGGCTTTTTCTTGGGAAAAATCGCTGCCGCGAAACTCGAAACGGGCTTTTTCGCCACTATCATCCGAAAGAATTAAGGCTCCGCTCGAGAGCTGGGACATGCTGCCCTGATCCAAGGTGGCAGTGAACATCAAACGCCGCACGGTATTCGGAAGGCGGCTCAGCTCGAGGGTAAACATCCCATTTCCTGCACTTTTGATGGCTCCCTCGGGGCTTTGGGGCTGGTTGAAAAACACAAAATAACGGTCATCCGCAAGTTTAGAAGTATCATCCAAACCAAAACACGATAAATCCGCCTCGAGCGAACCGAATTGGATATGCACTTTTAGATTTAGATTCGCACCTAAATCACTGAGTTTAGACTTTTGACCTCGAGCGAAGGGGGTGGACATTGTTTGATACTCCTTTTTTTAAGGGGTTAAGGGTTTAAGAGGGTAAGAAAAAGATGTTATTGTTTGGGATTTTTGTCCCAACGAATAACGAACGCCTAATCCTTGCTTCCGGCAACCCATTTAAAATCAAACCCATAATAATGATCGGCTTCGGGGTGCGAATGAAAGTAGCGTTCTTCTTTAGTGATGCTGACTTGACCGTTTTTGCACTCGATCAAACACACCGCGCAAAATATGCGGCTCGAGTCGGGATTGTTGAGTGGGATTAGAATTTGTTGGCCTTGGGGGTCGGTGATGGTCATTTGGGTATCCACCGAGCGAAAATTGCCCGTTCCCGAATAGATAAAAGCAAAAACCATGACTTTTTCCAACAATTCGGGGCGCTCGAGGTAGAGGTTTTCGCCGTCTTGGGCCGCGCCACTGCGGTCATCTTTGTCGAGCCAAATGTAGGGTACGTGCTGCTTGGCTCCAAAATTTCCACCTAGGGCTTGAATCACCCCTTTGCTGCCGTCTTGCATCCGAAACAGACAGCCCAAATCCAAATCGGGAACACCGCTCGAGAACATTCCCAAAAAGCCTTTTTTGCCCGATTTCCAGTTGAGGTTCAAATGAACGGGGCGGCCCGACTGCTTATCCAGGTTGACTAAAGCTCGCTCGCCTTGCTTCTCGAGGGTGAGTTTGCCCAAAGAAATTCGGCCTGCATTGGGGGGAATGGGTGAAGGAACGGGCGGAATAATAATGGGCGGAATACTAACGGGAACTGCTTTGGGTTTGGGCGGGGCAATGAGGCTGGACTCGAGCGCCGCCGCGCCGTAGCTAGCGAGCAGTTCGGACAAGCCTTTATCAAAACCTTGGCCCACCGCAGCCACCCGCCAAACATCTTTAAAGTAAATCTCGAGGGCAATAATGGCCTTTTCTTGGCGAAAGTCCGCGCTCGAGAAGGAAAATTGGGCCACTTCGCGCCCGCCTTGCGCCAGTGGATGCAGCAGGGAAATTTTTCCTGAACGCAATTCGCTGGCATTGCCGCGCAGCACAATGATTACCCGCTCGAGCTTGGGTTGAAACCGCGCCAAATCCAATTCAAAACGCTCGAGGGGTGTACCTGTTCCACCCAATGCTGTTCCACCCAATGCTTTGATCTCGCCGCTCGCACTGGACAGGTGATTATAAAAAACCGCAAAATCTGCATCCACCGTACCCGTGGGGCCAACCCCCAAAGCATACGCAGAAAAAACACCACCCTCGAGCGAAATACTTACCTCGAGTGCAGTGCCAAGACCCAAATCAGAGAGCTTTGTTTTTTGTCCGCGAATAAAGTTCATGGTGAATCTATTTTACCGATACCGGGTGAGAGGCTGCTCACATCGACGATCCAGTACGATCCAGCATGATCCAGAATTTGCCCGAAACCATACTCAAAAACGTATCACTCAAAAACGATTAAAAATTTTCAGGACTGCCAAAAACCTGCACCCAAAAAGTGGGGCGCATGGCTCCAGGCGAACTGACATAAGCCAAGCCCACTTCGCTAAAATCGCTGTCCATGATGTTGTCACAGTGGCCTATGCTCCGCAACCAACCATTCATCACCGAAACCGCAGTAGGTGGTCCCGCTGCAATATTTTCGGCGACCACTTCGGGACGGTAGCCGGTGCCGCGTACCCGCAAGGTGACATCCGACTGATCTACTGGCGAAATATGGTTGAAATAGCCGTTGGCAGCCATACTTACCGCTTGGGCCATCGCCGCTTGATCCAGTTGGGCATTGCGCCGCAGGGGAGGCATCGGGTTGCCCCCCGAAGTCCATTTGCCACACTGCCAGCCGGTCATTCGAGCCTGATTTAAGCTGCGGAGTTCCTCGGCTTCAAAGGCAGCATTGGTACCATAAACCCCCGTTTTAAAACTGAGCTGCTTGACTAAACGGCGGTCATCGCTCCAGAGGGTCACACCCACGGTATAGTCTTTGGATTTTCCCTCGTTGATTTTTAGCACTTCGGTGTTGAAGGTTTGTCCACCCGATTTCCATTCGATCAGGGGAGTAGGCGAATAAATTTGGCTGCCCCAGGTTCCCACCACCGCATTGCCTTGGGGGTTGGGTAAAAAGACCAAATGCACTTCCTCGAGTCCGCCCGAAACCTCGATGGTACTGGTGTGGTAGTAGCCCACCCCTTTGTCGTCGGTGACATTGAGGCTCATGATGTATTTGCCGGGCTTGTAATAGACATGCGTGGGGTTTTGCTCGGCACTGGTTTGCCCATCGCCAAAATCCCAAAAGTAAGCCAGATTTCCAGGCTGACCCTTGGGTGTGGCTTTCATTGCAACCTCGAGCGGAGCTTTATCGCCACGCAATTGCAGGCTCACTTGGGCGCTCCAAGCCGCCTGTGCGGAACCCAAAAAACTAAGTCCACACATGGCGTACAGCGCAGCTTTTTTGATTTTATTGATGGTCACGTCAATCCCCCCTCGAGCAAACCTCGAGCCTCATTTTGCATTTTCGTGATCAGGCTAAAATAGTACACAATCAGTTTAAAACACTTAGCTAAAAATATCACCCAAAAAACACAAATCAAAACACAAATCAGTAAAATTTATTCAGGTCAATGGCAATTTGGTAGGTACAACCCAAATCTTTTTTATCACCCGTTTGCAAGATCAGCGGCATAATGGCTTGGGTATCAATTTTGGCACTGTTCAAATCGAAATAGTACACCATACTGCCACGCCACCACTTGCCCTCTTGCTTCCAATCCGAAAGAAAATTGATTTTGTAGGGGCGCAGTGGTTTGCTGCCCCCCACGTTCAGGGCCACATTGTAGGCATCCCTAGCCCTTTCGTTGGGCAGGCCCGCTAGCTCGAGGTAAACCCGCACATTGCCGTTGGGCAAAATCTTTTGCGCCCCCTTGATCAGATCGGCAGGATCGGGGGTATCAAAGTTATCTCGAGCGTTTTGGGCTGCCAAAAAGACAATATCGGCCTGACCACCTGCAATTAGCGAAACCGGACGGCTGCCAAACTTATCGAAATTGAGTGGATCTTTTTTCCAATTCTCGAGGCACTTGTTGTTGGGGGTGGTGTTGGGGTTGGGGTTGGTGTTGGGGTTGGTGCTGGGGTCGGGTTTTATAGTTTCGTTTCGGTAAAGCGAAACCATTCCAGGAACCACAAAATCCCCCGCTTTGACCGAAAGATCCAAGTTATAGACGGTCTCGAGGGCATCCCCACGGTTAAAGGCGCTGTCCACCACTTTTTCGGTGGTAGGTAAATCTAGGCTGGGACTCCAAGCAAAGGCCGAAGTGGACAATAACAAACCAAGGGTAAAAAGCACACGTTTCATGGGCATTATCCTAAGAAATCAAAGTGAGATAGGCATGGAGCGAATGTTCATGGTTCATCAGGCTTGTACTCATGTACGCATAGCGCAAAGCAAACCCTCGAGCAAAGCTCATCCCACCTCCCCTCGAGTGTCAATCGCACTAAAACATAACACCGTCAGCAGCAACAGCACGCTCGAGAGGGCCATTGCCTCGCCCAAATTCTGCGCCCCAGGGCGGCCCAGCTTTTCATAAATCCCCAAAGTCAGGCTGCCCCACTCGGGGCGTTGCAATACCAAAGTGGCAGCAAATTCACCCAAGGCGGTAGCCAAAGCAAAGGCACTGCCCGTCCGCAAGGCGGGCTTGAGCAGCGGAAAAGTGATCCGCCAAAACATCTGCCTCGAGTTCAACCCAAGCATCCTTCCCGCCTCGAGTACATGAGGGGAAATGCTGCGGAGCGCGGGCAAAATCGCCCGTGTGACCAAGGGATAAGCCAGCAGGGTATAGGCCGAAAACATCAGCACCAAACCCGCATTCAAGCCTGGGTACAGCAGCAAATACCCCACCGACACACTGATTGGGGAAACCATCAAGGGCAGCAGGCTCGAGGCATCCAAAATGTGGCGCAGCTTGCCCGTGGCGGAAAAGATACTCAGCGCTGCCAAAAGCCCCATCACCAGCGAGAACACCAAGGTTCCCAATCCAAAAAACAGCGAATTCCGCAGGGCCAAAGCAAAAGAAGTATTGGCATCGCTCGAGAGCAACCCCGCATAAAAGCGCAGGGTAAAGCCATCACTTCCCCAAAAACTCCGCAAAACCACCGCCAGCAGTGGAGCTAGCGAAAGCCCCAAAATAAACGCCAAGCACAGCCCCAACCCTAGCCGCTCGAGCCAGGTTCGGGCGGGTTTCGCCTCGAGGGGAAGGGGGTTTCGCAGAGTCGCAAACTGCCGCCCAAAGCGGGCATACAGCAAAGTTGCCGCCAAGGTGATCAGCAGTTGCAACACCACCAGCGCCGAAGCCGCATTCAGCTCGAGCTGATAGGAAACTAAGGTGTAAATATCCACCTCGAGCGTGGCAAACTTTTCGCCGCCCAGCAGCAGCGGCAGACCAAAAGAAGTAAAGCTATACAAAAAAATCAGGCTCGAGGCTGCCCCCACAGACGGCAAAAGCAAAGGCAAAAGTATCTTAAACATCCCTTTGGTTCCCGCCAAAATCCGCGCCGCCTCGAGCAGTCGCCGATCAATTCGCAGGATTCCACCATAAAAAAAGCGCACTGCAAGAGCAAAGTTATAAAATAGATTACCGATGATGACCAGCGTAGCGGTTTCTTGCAAATGCAAGCCCGTCATTCCTTTGGGGCCAAACAACGCGAGCAATCCCATACCCGCTACAGGGGTAGGAACCACAAAAGGAAGCAACAACACGCGCAAAATCAACGTTTTACCCATAAACCGAAAACGGGCCAACATCCAAGCCACAGGCAACCCCAGTACACTACACAGCAGCACGGTAATTAAGGCGCTCGAGAGGCTCCATTGTAATTTATCCAAATGATACGAATCGGTTAGGGTTTCCCAAAACTTAACCAAACCCCCACTACTTAACCCTCGAGCAATCAGTGCAACCAAGGGTGCAATTAAGGCAAAACTCAAAAAACCTACAAAAATAAATAAGGGCAACCCCAAAGAAGATTTTACCCTCGAGGTTGCCTTTAAATTTTTATGTTTTATTTGGGTCATAGGTTAAATTGTTGATCCTATTCTATCTTTTGATCATTCTTACAAAAAAGCGCCTACGAATGCACGGTGTAATGTGATTCATTTTTTGAACGATACCTTACTTAGCTCAATATTGAGCTAAATATTTAGCTCAATGATTTAAGTGTTATTTCCCTTTAATCACCACATCCACCCATTTCTGCACCAAGGAATCGGTATTCTCGAGCAAAGGATCATTTTCTTTGGGGGCATATACATTTTTGGGAATTTGGGCGTATTGGTACACCGGATTAAGGGTAATCCCTTTGATGACGGGATAAACCCACATTTGGGTAGGAATATCCGTTTGTACCGCACTCGAGCGCATAAATTCGATGAATTTTTTGCCCAAAGCGGCATTTTTGCCCCCCTTCACCAAAGCAATCCCCTCGAGCTGTTTGAAGGTGCTGCCTGGCAAAAAGAGGTTTGCGGTGGGGCTTTCCTCGAGCTTTTTATCGCTGTAGAACACTTCGGCGGCAGGACTCGAGGCGTAACTGACCACGATGGGGTGGGTTCCGCCGTTTTTGCTGAACTCGGTTTCGTAAGCGTCCGTCCAACCTTTGGTTACTTTTAGGTCGTTGTCACGCAGGGCGGCCCAAAATACCCACACTTTTTCGGGGCCAAAAAATTTGACCGTAGACAGCAAAAAAGCCAATCCAGGACTCGAGGTGGCGGGGTTTTGCACCACCAATTGACCCTTAAATTGCGGCTTGGTCAGGTCATTTAATGACTTGGGTAAGGTTTTGCCCTTAAAGGCGGCTTTGTCGTAGTTTAGAGCCACATAGCCTAAATCCACCCCACGAAAGCTATTGGGAACCAGCACGCCTGCTTGGGTGGCTTTGGCAAGCAAGGTATTGTCGATCCCGTAGACCACATCGCCCAAAGATCCGCTCGAGAGGATCAGTTTGTTGAGCATTTGCCCCGCATCCCCCCCCTTGATCAGCTTCAGAGAAACATCGTTTTGGCGCTCAAACTGGGCCAACAGGGTTTTATCCACGGTAAAAGAATCGTGAACCAACACGGTGAGGTCGGTGGCGGCAGCAACCGACACGCTCGAGAGGAACAGGCCAACACAAATCAACTTCTTCAACATAAAAACCCCTTTTGCGTCGGCAAAAGAGGGTGATCCTGAGTACGAGATCATGGGGCCAAATAGACCCCTTGTGGTGATTTCGGTACGGCGGGTCACGCTTCCTACGCCCGTATCAACGGGTTCAGGTTCTAGGGTTTATTCTCAGTCTCGATCTCTATCGAGACACCCCTGGCGACGCAGGATCAGTATAACCTTTTGGGTGGGGTTTGCTCGAGGTTTGCATAGATGGGTTTTTGAGCGGGTAAAGAGTAAGAGACGGATAGGCTCGAGTGCGGCCCGTCTTGAATCTGTTCTCAAGAACAAACCCACTCCAACCCATCAACCCCGATACACTGATACCCATGACCCCAGACCAAGTTCGCGCCTTCTTTACCCATCACCGCACTGTGCGAAAATATCAAGAATTTGTCATCCCAGACGATCACCTCGAGGTGATGTTGTACGCGGCCCAGCACGCCCCCAGCGATGCCACTGCCCAAATGTACAGCCTGATTCGCATCACCGACTCGCTGCTGCGCGGCAAAATTGCCGAAATCAGCCATAATCCGCATATTGCCAGCGCCAGCGAAGCCTTTATCATCTGTGCCGATCTGCACCGCCTGAAGCAACTGCTCGAGCATAAAGGCTTTGTGTATGGCAATATTCCAGCGGTTGGGCTGCATTTTGCCCTTGGCGACGCAGTGATGGCGGGGCAAAATCTGCTGATTGCTGCCGAAATGCTGGGCTATGCGGGCTGCTGGATTGGCGGAATTCTGTCGAGCTTACCCACTTTGGCGGATTTGCTCGAGCTGCCCAGTGGCGTGGTTCCCTTTGCGGGTCTGACCATTGGCCTCTCCGACGAGAACCCCGTCCAGCGGCCCCGTTTGGCAAGGTCATCTGTGATTCATCACAATAGTTATGCTGAATTGGACAGCACAGCCCTCGAGCTAGCCCTGCAAGATATGGCCCCGATCAGTCGGAGTGGAGATTGGAGCCAGACGTTATCTCGGTACTTTGCCGTGGGCGGCTCGATGGAAACCCGCGAAGTGCAAATGGTGGAATACTTAGCCCAGCACAGCTTTGGACACGTCCGCAATTTGGACACCCTTTTTGCCCAAGCCGAAGCCGCTGGGATGTCCGAAGTGCTGCTGCGCCGCAAACTTGCCTCGAGCGTGATAGAGGCTTGGGTGGATGCGGGACACCTGGCCTTTCGCGGCGAAGATGAGAGCGCAACCCTCGCCCTCGAGCAAGCCATTGGCACGATTGCGCCTTTGTGAAAGGTGTAGCATGATGCTGTACAAGAGCTAAAGGCTGTTTTATGGGCTTTACCTTTGGCTAAAGATGAGCTATAATTTCGATGAGAGGTCTTATGAGAAATTTTCGGTTACTGCTGGTCACATCCCTATCCCTTGTGTTGGCATCCTGCGCGGATTTGCCTGCGGATGATGTGGCCTATACTGGAACACTCACGGGAACGATTCAAGCCATCTCGAGTGACCGCTCGAGCGTGCGGGTCAGCGACACTCAACTGTGGCTCACCCGTAGCACCGATGCCATCACCCCCGCCTCGATCCCCGTAACCAAAGTGATGCTCAAAAGCAAAGCCGTCACCCTCGAGAACTTGAAGGTCGGTCAAAAAGTGCGGATCAAGGCCAAAGCAGGTTTCGCCATAGAAATTCTGTTGGGCGTGAGTGATAAGTAACAACCTGTACCAAATCGCTAACACCAAATCGCTAACACCAAATATCTAACACTAAATATAAAAGGGTCGCTCGAGGGTGGCTCTTTCTTGTTGCAATTTCTTATTATAAAAAAAGGGTCTGGGTGGAAAACCCACGGATTTATCCGTGGGATGTAGAATCCTGGTGAGCGACCAAGCCCGTAAGGTGCTGCTTTAGGGTCAAGACAGCGCAGCGAACGCAAGGCTTGAGCTTCTTTATTCTTGCACTTCCAGCCTAACTATGCTACTATCATAACTGTGATCAACCTCGAGTACAAATTATACGGTTCAGATGCTCAGTACCGCCTCATTGATGAAGCGATTCGTACTACTCAATTTGTCCGCAATTCTTGTATTCGTTACTGGATGGATAGCAACCCTAAAAACTCGAAAGAGACAGAGGGTAAATCTGCCGGAAAATATGATCTAGTCAGATACACCACCCAACTCCGTAAGGATTTCCTGTGGTGTAAAAAACTGAATTCCACCGCTGTACAAAATGCAGGTGAACGTGCATGGAGTTCAGTTGCACGTTTCTATGACAACTGCAAAAAAGGTATCAAGCCCGTAAGTTATCCCAAGTTCAAGAAAAACAATCGAAGCGTCGAATACAAGCAGTCGGGTTGGAAAGTTGATGCTAAACAAAAACACATTACGTTTACCGATGGGTTTGGAATTGGCACTTTGAAACTTAAGGGAACCTGGGATTTAAGTTTGTACTCGAGTGATCTGATCAAACGGGTACGGATTGTAAAACGAGCCGATGGCTACTATGTTCAATTCTGTATCAATGTAGAACGCAGTTTGGAACTCGAGCCAAGTGGAAAAACGCTGGGCTTGGATGTGGGGCTGAAAAGTTTTTACACCGATTCCAATGGTAAAGAAGAACCTAATCCTAAATTCCTTCGTAAAGCCGAAAAGAAACTGAGGAAACTACAGCGCAGAGTCTCGAGGAAAGAACTTGGAAGTAACAATAGAAAGAAAGCTGTGAATCGACTAGGAAGAGTTCACCTTGAAGTTCAACGCCAACGTAAAGACCATGCAGTAAAACTCGCGCGGTGCTTAATGATGTCTCATGACCTCGTGGCGATTGAAGATTTAAGAGTGAAGAACATGGTGAGAAACCGGAAACTCTCCAAGTCGATCAGTGATGCAAGTTGGAGCCAATTTAGAACTTGGCTCGAGTATTATGGGAAGGTATTTGGGAAGGTATTTGGGAAGGTAAATCCCGCGTACACCACACAGCTATGCTCGAGTTGTGGGAAGATCGTTAAAAAAGATCTGAAACAGCGAGAACATATTTGTGGCTGTGGATTGCATTTAGACCGCGACCATAATGCTGCCTTAAATATCTTAAAAGCTGGACTACGTACCGTAGGGCATACGGGAACGATAGGGGAAACCCTAGAAACGCTTGTGGAGACCGAAGAAGACCAAGGACTTAGGTTTTTGGCATCAGTCGTTGAAACAAGAATCCCACGGTTTTAACCGTTGGAGTGTCAAGATTTCTTATTAGAGCGTTTGTCAGAGTAGTGAGCGGATGAATTATCCTGCTCGGAAAATTATTTATCTGTCTGATACACGATATTTATGATTGTTTCTTAACGAAAAACGGATAACGAATAACGGACAACTGCTCTAGGGTGTTCATTTAGCGAGATAAAAAACCAATCCCCGCCTGATCCTAACCCAAAATGACCCAAAACCAGATCATCTACCAAATCAATCCACCCGTGGGAAATACTGCACTCAATGCTCTTTTTGCTAGTGCTTGGCAGGGGCATCTGTTCAGGGATTTTCAACCTTCCCTCGAGCGGTGTTTGGCCCACATCGTAGCCTTTGATGTATCTGGTGATGATGTATCTGGTGATCGCTCGAGGCTGGTCGGTTTCGTCAAGCTGGCGTGGGACGGTGGGGTTCATGCTTTTTTGCTGGATACCACCGTGGATGCAGCTTATCAGCGCCGTGGAATTGGGCGTGAGTTGGTGACAAGGGCGGCGCACTATGCCAAGCAACAGGGTTGCACATGGCTGCATGTGGATTTTGAACCCGCCCTCGAGGGGTTTTATGCGGGGTGTGGTTTTGTCAGCACTCGAGCGGGCCTGATTTCTTTGATTGCTTTGGGATGATTATTTGTAGATGTCGTCGAACTCGAGGGAAGGTTTTACGGTTTCTGGAGTGGGTTTTACAGCTTCTGGTAAGGGTGTGGGCTGAGGTTGGGGGCTGGGTAGCACTCGAGGGAGATTGGGGCGATAAAAGATCAGATGGATCGGTAGATTGGAACCACTGGCAGGCACAAACTGCAAGCGCAAACTGCGTACAGGTGCATCTTGGGCCAGCGGGTTGACCCGCATAAACAGCACGGGATTGTCGGGGCTGGAGATCACTCCCGAACTGGGCAGTGCCAAAACCTCATTGCGTCCCGATTGCACATCGGTCATTTGAATGGCCCCTTTGTACAGGCCACCGCGTGCCGCCAGTGCGCCCACCACGCCTTCGGCATTTTGCAGCATCATGTCGTAGACCACCCCATAGTTACCCGCCAGTTTGACCGCGCTGGCGTTGGTGGCATCTGTTCCCAACAGTGCGCCGTCTTCGGCATCGCCAATCACCACTTTGGCAGGCAACCCCCCCGAAAGATCCACACTCCATTGGCGGTTGGCCCCTGCAAAAGTGCCGCGCACATGCTTGCCATCGGTGGGCAGTATCGGCAAGTTCCCCATTTTTTCTGGCTCGAGGGGATGACTATCCGCCAGCAATATCGAACTGATTTCCGCTTTGCCACTGATCTCGAGATCCACCATCAGATTCATTCCCGCCCCAGGCTCGAGGGCAATGGAGGTATAGATCGGCAGAATCTGCCCAGGCTCGAGGGTCAGGCTGGGCGCGTCGGTATTGGCAAAATAATCCATCAGGGTGGCCTGTCCCAAGGTTCCCGCAAAACGGGCGGGGGCAGTTTCACCCAAACGCCTCGAGGTAAGGGTGATTGCTTTGTCCTCGAGGTTACGGGCCACCAGATATACTCTGGCATTTTCGGTCAGGGCATTGAGATGATGTACCACCGCCCGAACCTTGCCACTAAAGGTATCGCGGTACAAAATCCCTACACTGGGAACGTTTTCGGGCGAGTCGGAAAAGAACAGTGGCACTCCGTCGGGCGCAGCCGCAATGGGTTTTAGGCGATTGTAGGGCAAACTGCTATCCGAAATACTGCTGCCCAGCGGGACATATTTGAGGGCATAACTGAGCGGAGTATCGGCTTTTTGCTCGGTCACGGTGATATTGCGGCTAAAAATCTCGCTTTGCAGACCTTTGGAGTTGCTGACCTGCAAGGTCAGGGTGTAGTCGCCTGGCACAAAATAACTGCTCGAGCGACCCGTCCAGCGCTTACTGCTGAGATCCAAACCGTCCGGATCGAAAGAATACTCGGTGATCAGCACGGGTTCGCCTTGGGCATAACGGCTTTTGTTGGTCAGAAAACGGGCCTGCGGCAAACTGGGCAAGCCCTGGCGGGCCGCCAGCACGGTCAGGGTCAGGGTTTTGCCATCCTCGGAAAAACTGAGGGTTCCCCCCAGCACATCACTGAGCAAACGCAGCGAAATATAAAATTGATCGCCCACTGCTTGCACCAAACCCACTGCCACCGACTGACCCTTAAACGACACGGTTTGTAAATCCAAAGCCACCTCGAGCGCACCCGTGGCACTATTTCCAACTGTCACTTTTTGTTCATCCATCTGCAACTCGAGATTGAATAGCTCCGCCATTTCCCGCAGTGGCAGCATGGTTTTACCCTCGAGGGTTTTAAGCGGGTTTTCCAAAGTCAGGTTTTCACCATTGAAAAATAGCTTTTTCAGCTCGAGGTTGATCACCAATTGTTGGGTTCCCAGTACGGCACTGGTATTGGAAATTGGTGCGCTCGAGGTGGCGATCACACCACCTGCGGGTGGATTGATTTGGGGCTGAGCTTGCACAGAACTGCCCACCATCAAATTCAACCCCATCAGATTCAACCCCCAAAAAATACCTAACCTGCTCGAGCGCTGAGACATCCTTTTAAACATCTTTTTAAACATCCTTTTGGTCGCAAAAATTTGCACGGTATTTCGCATGGTATCTCGCATGAATTATGGTTTTAACACATCTGTATTGATGCAAAGTGATGCGAAAGTACCAAAAAATTTATTTTGGGGTATTCTGGGATTGGATTCTGCGTTCGAGGGACTGTACAGCGGATCGGTGAAACCAATTTGCATTTGGGTAAAAATTCTCATCCAAAAAGTTTTCATCCAAAAAATACCTAGCCGCACCAAAAGGCTAAGTATTAGAGTGTTTATCTATAGAATTGTCTGTAAAATATCTATAAAACTAACGGATAAATCAATATATTCAAAAAATAATCTGTTTACCTGAAGCACAATATTAAATACCAAATATTTATAGCTAATTCTTAACGAAAAGCGGATTACAAATAAATAATCTAAAGATACAATACTCTAAACATATATTCAACATATATTCAATTTGACTTTTCAGTACACCTACAGCTTTAGAGCAATTCGCCGCCATGACGTGCTGCTGTGGCAACGATTACTTCTTGAGGGATGGTATTATCGATAGCCAAAGCATAACTCCCGCTCGAGATCATGCTGTTCATACGGTCATATTGCTCACTGCTCAGGCTGGGGAAGGTTTTTCCCGTTTCGTCTACGCCAGCCGCGCCACCGATAGCACCCACTTCCGCACCAATCCCTGATCCCAAAGCTGCCATCCCCAAAATGACGGGTGCAGCTAGGCCGCCCGAAGCAAGGGTAGCCACCACACCCGCTATAGCTCCAACCACTACCCCCACACCCATTCCTTTTACGGCTCCTGCCCCCGCGTCTTCGGGGGTTCCATTGGCAATCGGTGAACTGCGAATCTCTGGGTTGGTCAGTTGCGGGGTTGGCGAGGGGCTGTACGGAATATCGGTCTCGCCAATCTGAATTTGGGTAAAGCCCTGATCTTGAAGATCTTTGACGAAGGCTATGGCCTGTGATTTGTCTTGAAACATGAGATGTCGCATAAGAAGCACTTTAAAAGTGACTGAGGAGTAGGAGGTGAGTAAGTTGTAAAAATGATAGTCGAAAATGATATTTAAAAATGATGGTCAAAAATGATGCTCGAGGGACGAGAATATTTGCCAGAATAATGAATGGATCAATCAATCTACTCAAAATAGGATTTGTAAATCTGAAACACGATATAACTGATCATGAACTTGGCGAAAAACACACAACAGATCACGAACAAACGCTCTAAACATAAAAATATCCCAATAAAAGCAAAAGCCTAGCTATTTAATATAGCTAGGCTCGAGATGTTTCAATTAATTTTTTGGAAGATGTACGACTTTAGATCAATTCGCCTTAGAGGAATTCTCCACCGTGCCGAGCTGCTGCACTAATCACTGCCTCTTCGGGAACGGTGTCATCGATTGCCAAAACGTAGCTACCACTGGCGATCTTACGATTCAAATGGTTATATTGGTCATCGCTTAGGCTCGAGTAACCATCGGTTTCGTCTACTCCTGTTGCACCGCCCACTGCACCTACGCCTGCACCTACACCCGATCCCAAGGCAGCCATACCCAAGATCACGGGTAACGCTGCTAATCCGCCCGTAGCCAAGGTTGCCACGATTCCTGCGACTGCACCCACTGCAAGACCCACACCTGTGCCTTTAATTGCACCTGCTGCTGTGTCTTCGGGTGTTCCCTCGACCATAGGCGCAGCCATATCCGAGGAAGTGATACCTGCATTGGGCATATTGGGATTGACCATGACGGGGATAGGCATGGCAGGAGACATACCAGGGGTAGTCATGCTGCTGGCTACCGGGGGCATCACAGGCGTACCTGTGGTATCCGAAGTGGGCGTAGAGGTGTAACGAATGGGGGTGTGGCCTAGCTCCATGCGGGCCATTCCTTGGCCTTGCAGATCATGAATGAAGGCTTCGGCTTGGGGGTGGGTTGGAAATATCAAATGTCTCATAAGGTGAATTTTAGAAGTGGCTCAGTAGCGAGGCGTGAGCAAGTTATAAATCTCGAGTAGGAGTTATGCTTTGGTTATTTTTCAGCCCATTTCTTCGCTATCTTTCGCTCTCTTGCTGTTTTCAGTAGGTTAAATTCCTATACTCCGTTTTGTCCCTGATCCCCCCTTGCCACACCTTTTAACATAGGGCTATGGCATTTAAAGATATTCACAGTTTTGTGGCGCTGCTCGAGCAACGGGGGCAGTTGCTGCGGGTCTTGGAACCGGTCAGTCGCACCCTCGAGATCACTGAAATTGCAGACCGATTGGTCAAAAAAGACGGCCCAGCGGTGCTATTCGAGAACGTGGTGGGTAGTCCCTTCCCCGTTGCCATTGGCCTGATGGGAACGAGGGAGCGTATGGCTTGGGCGCTGGGACTCGAGGATTTGGATCAGCTTGCCGAAAAAGTGCGGGATTTGATCAAAATTAAAATGGACGGCGGCATTGTGGGCATGGCCTCCAACCTGAGCAAGTTGGGTGCAGTGCGACATTTGCCACCCAAACGGGTCAAAACTGCGCCCGTGCAAGAAGTCGTCTGGCGCGGCGACGAAGTGGATTTGTCCAAAATTCCTGTGCTGCACTGCTGGCCCCAAGATGGCGGCCCTTTTGTGACCCTGCCTTTGGTGATCACCCGTGATCCCGAAACTTTTGAATACAACATGGGGATGTACCGCGTTCAGGTGCTGTCCAAAAACACTACGGGAATGCACTGGCAGCGCCACAAAACTGGAACCCGCCACCTCGAGAAAGCCAAAAAACTGGGCCAAAAGCTCGAGGTAGCGGTTGCCATTGGCGGCGATCCTGCGCTGATTTACGCAGCAACCGCGCCGCTGCCGCCCATTCCAGGGATTAGTGAATATTCGCTGACGGGGTATTTGCGCGGCGAACGCCAACCGATCATCAAAGGGATCACAGTGGATCTCGAGGTACCTGCCAACGCCGAATTTATCCTCGAGGGCTATGTTGATCCGCTCGAGGACTGGATCGATGAGGGGCCATTTGGCGATCACACCGGTTTTTATACCCCAATCGACAAATACCCCCGCTTTCATGTCACCGCCGTGACCATGCGCCGCAACCCGATTTATGCCGCCACCATTGTGGGCCGCCCGCCAATGGAAGATGCCTACCTGATCGAAGCCTCCGAGCGCCTGTTTTTGCCCGCCGCCCAGTTGATTTTGCCCGAAATCAGCGATTATGCCATGCCGCCCGCTGGAGTGGCCCACAATTTGGTGGTGGTTGCCATCAAAAAACTTTATCCAGGACATGCCTACAAGGTCGCCAATGGCCTGTTTGGTTTAGGGCAAATGATGTTTGCCAAGGTGATTGTGGTGGTGGACGAAGGTACACCCGTGACCGACTTTGCCAAAGTGTGGCTCGAGGTAGCGACCAAAGCAGGCTTGCAGGACATTTTGCACTCGAGAGGCCCAATTGATGTACTGGATCACTCGAGCCGAAAATGGAGTTACGGCGGCAAGCTGATCATCGACGCGACAACCAAAATGCCCGAAGAGCTGGGGCGGCAACCCTCGAGTGAAGCGGTATTTTCCCAAGAAATTCCTCCGCTCGAGCATCAAGAACTCAAAATCCACACCTTTGGAAGTTATTTGCATGTGGCTTTGCGTAAAACCAAGGCGCTCGAGGGCAGGGAATTGGGGATGGTTTTGGCTAGACTCGAGCGGAACAAAGCAATTCAACACATTTTAATTTGCGATCACCTGACCGATGTCACCGATCTAAACGATGTCTGGTGGACGGTTTTAAACAATATTGACCCCGAACGTGATGTGTTTTTTGAAAACGGTAAAGTGATCTGGGATGCCAGCCGAAAAATCCCCGCCGAAGGTTTTGACCGCGTATGGCCCGACAAAATTGTGATGTCTGAAGATGTGAGGGCTAGGGTGGATGCGATGTGGCATATTTACCGCTTGCCTGAGTCCTATAGATGATCCCATAGATGATGACTTCCTTATAGAGCAGTTGTCCGTTATCCGTTTTCCGTTTCGAGTAGGGTGAAAATACCGTTTCTCAGATGAAGAAATTATTTTTTGAATGGGGTAGTTTCACTGTCTATTACTCTGAGACATGCTCTAAAATGGCCTAAACCTTCCAAACTATTGATCTTAAAACTCATCTTAAAACTCATTGGGCCGCGTGGTAGGGTCATCTGATGGGGATGTTTGGGGGACATGTTAAGGGAAATATTATGGGAAATATGGGGAACGGTGATCGGGTGTTGACCTCGAGGGCCGTTCTGATTCGTGTTTTATTTGGTGTTGTTTTTCTGTGGGGAATTCCGATGCAGACTCGAGCGGAATCTCCCACAGCCAATCCTATTGTCACCAATCCCGTTCTAGCAGACCCCCAAGATCTGGCCCTCGAGCCAATGCGGGTTTTGGTGGAGGCAGGGGAAGGGTATCTGGCACGGGTTCAGCTCGAGGGATACCTCAAAACCCATCCTGGCAAACTCGAGGCGTTGCTGCTGTTGTCGCGCAGTCTGTTGCTCGAGGGCAAAGCCAAAGCCGCACTTGCTCCACTGCTGGCCTTCAACCAAACTGAAGGCAGTTCGGCGGGGCCAGAGTACAACTGGGTGTTGGGCCAAGTATTGCTCGAGCTGGGGCAAAACCGTGAAGCCCTTAGCCAATTGCATTTGGCAGCTCGCTTTGGTTCCGATTATCGCTACGCGATGGACTGGGCCGCCGCTGCTTGGCGTTTGGGACAACTTGGGGTGGCCCTGACCGCCTATGGCAGAGCTACCGAACTTGCCCCCCTCGAGCCGTGGCCCCTGCTCAACCAAGGCATGATTTTGTACAGCCAAGACAAAACCACCGATGCCCTCGAGCGGCTGCGGGCGGGTCTTGCCACCCTAAAGCAGCACCAAATCAGCGTGAGCCATCCCGCCTATGTCGAGTTGTACTTTTGGATCGGGCAATGCCACCTGGCCCTGAACCAGCGCAAAGCCGCCAAAATTGCCTTTCAAAACGCCCTAAGTTACGACCCCAACCACTATGGCAGCCTCAAAGCCCTCGAGAAGTTGGACGAAGTTAAATAATCTGCCGATAAATAGCCCGATTACTGAAAACATCCTTTAAACTGTGTCCATGATCGACTCGAGCCACACCAATCCCGACCCAATTAACCCCAACCAGATTAGCCATGCTCAAATGGAGCATCTGAAAAACCTAGCCCGCCTCGAGCTGAGTGCCGCCGAAACCAGTGCCCTCGAGGGGGATCTCAATAAAATGGTGGGCTATTTTCAACAGCTCAGCGAGCTAGACACCACAGGAGTCGCCGAACTTCCCCGCCCCATCGAGCTGGTCAACATCTTCCGCACCGATGAAGTCGGCCCAATGTTCTCGAGCCAGCAGGCGATGGATTTGGCGGTTGAAAGTGAAGACGGATTTTATAAAGTCCCTCGAGTGATTGAATAAAGATTGATCGTGAGAGAGCGAGAAAACGAGAGTGCGATCAACTACACAGATTTCTCAATTTCTTGCTCTCATTAAATGACTGTTTTGGTTGTCGAAATATTCAAAAATAGCAAAATCGTGTAATACATATCAAAAAATACAAATCAAAAATACACATCATAAATTCCCTCAAATCTTTTTCCCACCCTCACGCCCTCTCGCCCTCGAACGCACCAACTCCCGCGCTCGAGTTCTAAAACACAAGAAGACCCAAAACAATGCTAGACATCAAATACATCCGCGAAAACCCCGAAATCGTCCGCCAAACCATCCGCAATAAGCGGGTTTCCCTCGAGCTGGATACTTTGCTCGAGCTGGATAGCCGCTTGCTCGAGTTGAAAAAGAGTGTGGAGGCCAAGCAAACCGAGCGCAATGCCAATGCCAAAGCGGTTCCCAAAGCCACGCCTCAAGAGCGCCCTACCCTCATCCAAAAAGGCAAAGATCTTTCCGAGGAACTCAAAACCCTCGAGCCACAACTTAAAGAACTCGAGGAGGCATTGAAAGACTTGCTGCTGCGGGTTCCACAAATCCCCTTGCCCGAAGTCCCCGTGGGGCTTAGCGACGAGGACAATGTAGAGCTGCGCCGTGAGGGAACCTTGCCCGTGTTCGACTTTGCGCTACTGGATCATGTGGCTTTGCTCGAGAAGCGGGGCTGGGCCGAGTTTGAGCGGGTGGGTAAGATTTCGGGGAGTCGTTCGTATATGCTGCGCGGCGACCTCGCCACCCTCGAGATGGCCTTGCACCTCTACACTTTGCAGTTTTTGAGCGCCAGAGGTTTTACGGCTTTGTCTGCCTCGGCTTTGGTGCGCCCCGAAACCCTGACTGCCACGGGGCATTTTCCTGGTGGCGAGGATCAGGTGTACCGCCTCGAGGGGCATGATTTGATGCTGGCAGGAACCGCCGAAGTGCCTGTGAACTTTTTGCACTCGAGCGAAATATTAGACCTCGAGCAGTTGCCCCTGGCCTACGCCGCCTACTCGAGCGCCTTTCGCAGCGAAGCGGGCAGCGCGGGCCGCGATGTGCGGGGCTTGATGCGGGTTCACGAATTCAAAAAGACCGAGCAGTACATCATTTGTGAAGGAAAACCCGAAGTCTCGAGCCAGTGGTTTGGGCAGATTTTGCAAAACGCCGAAGATTTGCTGGCCTCCCTCGAGCTGCCCTACCGCATTTTGCAGGTCTGCACCGGCGATATGGGCGCGGGCAAAGCCCAAATGTACGACCTCGAGTGCTGGATTCCCAGCGAAGAGCGCTACCGCGAAACCCATTCCTGTTCCAATTTGCAGGACTGGCAGGCCCGCCGCACAGGGATTCGCTACCGCGATAATGATGGCAAAGTGCAGTTTGCCCACACCCTCAACAACACCGGCATCGCCACCCCGCGCCTGCTGGTGGCCTTGGTCGAAGTGCATCAACAATCGGATGGTCGGGTTAAATTGCCCGCCGCATTGCGTCCCTATATGGGTGGAAAAGAGTTCATTTGATCGGACAAAAGGGTTTTAAAAATATTCTGATTGTAATGATTGGGACGCTTGGCTCGAGGTTTCTGGGGCTGTTTCGCAATCTGGTGATCAATCTCTACGATGCCCGCCTGACCGATGCCTTCAACATGGCCTCGCTGGTTCCCAACCTGTTCCGCGAACTGCTGGCGGAAGGGGCGCTGATCAATTCTTTTATTCCGGTGTATAAGACGCTCGAGCCGCTGGAGCGTAAAAAACTTGCCAGCGCCTTTAGTGTGGCCCTGCTGGGGATCAATTTGCTCTTTTTGGCCTTGGGCATCGTGTTTGCGCCCCAAATCACCCACCTCTTTTTGGCAACTAAAAGCAATGTGGACTATGATCTAGCGGTCTATTTCACCCGCCTGATGGTTCCCTTTCTAACCTTTATCAGCATGTCGGCGGTGGCAATGGGCTTGCTGAATGCCGATGAGCATTTTAAAGAATCCTCGAGCGGCCCGATTGCCCTAAATATTGTCTCGATTGTGCTGATGCTGGTTTTTTTGCACAATCCGCTGTGGCTGGCCTTGGGCTATACCTTGGGCGGGGCGGCACAATTGGCGGTACAAATCCCCGCCCTGCGGCGCTATGGGCTGTTTCCTAGCTTCAAAGTCTTTACACACCCCGCACTGCCTCGAGTGTTGCTGCTGATGTTGCCCTTTGCGCTCAGCACCTCGGGTAAGCAGTTTCTCAACATTTACATCAGCAATATCCTGTCTGGTTTGGGTAAAAACTATGTAGGGGTGGTCACGGCCTTCAACAATGCCCAGACCCTGTTCCAATTGATTTTGGGTTTGTTTGCTATTTCCCCTGCTTTGGCCCTGTTTCCCCGTATGGCAGGGCTTGCTGCCGAAAAAGACTGGGAAGGTTTCAAAGCCCTCACCTTGCAATCCCTCAAACTGATGATTTTTGTGGCGGCCCCGATCAGCGTACTGGTGGCGGTGCTTTCACCGCAGGCCATGAGCATTTTCAATATCAAAGGCCACGACCCGCAACGTTTTGCTTTTGGCGCACAGATTCTGAGTACCTGGGCTTTGGCGGTGATCCCTTGGGGCATGAATGCCTTGATGGTGCGGACGTTTTATGTCCGCCAACGCACCCTCGAGCCTTTAATCATTACCACACTGGGGGCTTTTGCCGATGTGCTGCTGTACAACCTGCTGTTCCCCAGTTTGGGTTTGTACTGTTTTGGCCTATCCACCACCCTCACGGGCCTGATCACCTCGAGCGTACTGATGGGTTTGTACTCGAGGCAACTGGGGTTCAACTGGTCGCCGCTAGTGTTGCACTTGCTTAAGGTGATTCCCATGGCAATGGTCTGCGCCGCAGGTGCTTGGACGGTCTCGAGGTTTTTACCCGCACCGATCAACATCTTTTGGGGAATGCTGGATTTTGCCATTGCGGGAGGGGTGGGTGGGGCGGCCTATTTGGGTTTGGCCTATTTGCTTCGCTTCCCCGAAATGCGTTCGGTAGTGGCACGAATCAAACGCTAAAACCCAGCTCGAGCGGGCAGGAAAAGAAAAACCCCCGCTCGAGGCAGGGGCTTGGAATTCTGTGTAACGGGTGTATTTAGCTGCGGCCCAAAGCGTTTTCGCTTTGCAAATCAAAAGCGTGCAACTTGCTGCGGTCTACCACCAGTTGAACCATGTCGCCCGCGTTGACCATCACATGTCCGTCCACTTTGGCGGTCAAAATCTGCCCACCCACGCTGACCAGAATGTCGGTTTGTGCGCCCAAAGGCTCCACCACTTCGACTTCGCCTTCCATGATGTTTTCGCCAACGGGAATGTTGGTAAACCCTTTGAGACCCACATGCTCGGGGCGGATGCCCATCCAGACTTGTTTGCCTTCGTAGGGCCGCAAAGACTGGGCCAAAGTACCTTCGGGGGAAACCTTGAGACCTTGAGCATTCAGCATTCCGTTTTGCACACTCACGGTCAAGAAGTTCATGCTGGGGCTGCCGATAAAGCCCGCGACGAATTTGTTTTTGGGGAAATCGTAGAGGTTGAGTGGGGTGTCGCACTGCTGGATGAAACCATCTTTCATTACCACAATGCGGGTTCCCATGGTCATGGCTTCGACCTGATCGTGGGTCACATAGATGATGGTGGTTCCGAGGCGGCGGTGCAATTTACCGATTTGCGAACGCATTTCTACCCGCAATTTGGCATCCAAGTTGGAAAGCGGCTCGTCCATCAAGAATACTTTGGGTTCGCGCACGATGGCACGGCCCAAGGCCACCCGTTGGCGCTGGCCCCCCGAGAGTTCTTTGGGCTTACGGCCCAGCAAATGCTCGATTTGCAGGATACCTGCGGCTTCGCGCACTTTTTTGTCGATCAGGTCTTTGGGGGTTTTACGCAGGCGCAAACCAAAGGCCATGTTCTCATAGACGTTCATGTGGGGGTACAGTGCGTAGTTTTGGAATACCATCGCAATATCGCGGTCTTTGGGAGGCAGATCGTTACAGATCTTCTCACCGATTTGCAAGGTTCCGTCCGAGATTTCCTCGAGGCCCGCAATCATCCGCAAAGTGGTGGACTTTCCGCAACCCGAAGGCCCCACGAACACCATGAACTCTTTGTCTTCGATGTGCAAGTTGAAATCAGTGACTGCGACGGTTTTGCCATAGCGCTTATAAACGCCTTTCAGGATTACTTCGGACATAGTATTCACCGCTCCGTCTCTCATCCGTGAGCTTCCTCGGATGATTGGAGTTTGTATGGGTTTGCTTTTTGCTCGAGCTAGGGCCAATGATGGACGGTTTAAGTATAGCAGTAGAAAGAGCTTTGGCAAGCGGCACATCTATGCAGGATGTTTTTGCTGGTTCGTTTTTCGTCGGGATCAGCGGGTTAGTGTTTTACAATGTGATTGGAAAATTTGGACTTTGGAGTAAAATATGCTATCAAACAGTGGTATCGAAGAAATGATGAACGCCGCTCGAGAGATGGTTGAGCCAATGGAAACACCCAAACCCACCGAAAAACTATTGCAATTTTTGCGACATAAAAGTGATAGTAAAATTGTATCGATCATGATTGTTTCAAAACTGTTCGATATGTCAATTCCTATAGCCAAAGAAGTTGTTCACTCGAGCCAAACATGGTCGGATCGGTTTGAGGGGGATGAAGCGTTGCATGATGAAATCGAAAAAAGTAGTGCTGAACTTTAAGTGGCTTGCAAAAACTCGAGCCAAACTCCAAACCCATCACAAACCCCATCACAACATTGGCAGACGCAAACGCTTCGAGCGTCGGTACAACTGGGCAGGACGGCCCACTCCCACGCGGCGTTCCCCTGCCCCCTCGAGCGCGTCTCCACTCAGGATGCGCTTGCGGAAATTGCGTTTGTCCAGTTTTTTCGCCAAAATCGCTTCG
>JANYFS010000625.1 GCA_025359705.1 Deinococcales bacterium
ATTTATGTATTTATTGTGGTATTGGTGGTTTTGCGTTTGATTATTTTGCATTGAGTAAATTAATTGTCGCGCTCAAATAATTTATCGTGCAGGCTTGTACCTAAAAACTAGCTGTGATTTTTGATAAAGACTCGAGAAATATTAAATCTTGCAAGATGGAACAGGGCTAAGTTAAGACGTGGGAGCCACCGAATCGGTATAAATCACTCGAGCCGTATCGCTTTCGCCCTTAAATAAAGGCATCACCAATTCACCAAAGAAACGGGCTTCCTCGAGATGAGGATACCCCGAAAAGATAAAGGTGTCAATTCCCATACTTTGATAGTCGCGGATTTTGGCAGCTACCTGCTGGGGGTCGCCCACTAGCGCCACCCCCACCCCGCTGCGGGCCATGCCCACCCCCGCCCACAGGTTGGGTTCCACCCACAAATCTCCCCGCTCGAGGCTGTCTTGCAACATCTCGATTTGGCGGCGCTGCCCTGTGGAATCCACATTGGTATAGGAGCTTTCAAAGGCCGAACGCACCGCAGGATCAACCCTCGAGATCAGTTTTTCGGCGGCAGCAACGGCCTCGGCCTCGGTTTCCCGCACCACCACATGCATCCGAATGCCGTAGCGCAAGGTGCGCCCAAACTCTCCCTCGAGCGCCTTCATTTGCTGCATCCGCTCCACAATCATCTCACGCTTTTCGCCCCACAACAAATAGACATCGGCAAGCTCGGCTGCAATCCGCATGGCAGCCTCACTGGCCCCGCCAAAATATAGGGGTATCGGCACGGCGGGTTTGGGGTCTAGCACTGCGCCCTCAAAGGAAAATAGCTCGCTTGTGTAGGAAATGGCTCCTTCCTCCGTCCACAGTTTTCGCAAGATGCTCATAAACTCTTTGGTTCTCTGATACCGCGTTTCATGAGCCTCAAAATCGCCTTACATGGCATTTTCGGCAGGACTTGAGCCTGTGACAATGTTAATCCGCACCCGTCCAGGAAAGAGGTTTTGCAAAGTTGCGGTCATTTTGGCATACATTGCGGGCGAAAACATCCCAGGCCGCACTGCAATCAGCAAGCCCGCCCCCTTGGTGCGGGCCAGTGCCGCCACCGCTGCCGTATAGTTCTCCAATTCGCTATGATAATTGGTGGCAGTCAGCAAGCTCGAGAACCCCATCTCCGCCGCCGTCTCAATCAGGCTCGAGACATACTCGAGGGTGGGTTTGCGTGGCAATTTTTCCTTGGTACCCAGATAGGCTCCATCTCGGGAAAGCTGGCAAAACCATAGAAAATCGGGTATTTGGTTCATGTTTGGGACTCCTTTTTTTAAGAGAGTAAGAGGGTAAGAGGGTAAGAAACAGCTCGAGTTCAATAATCTTTTAATCTTTTAATCATTCGTAGGGACGGGGCGCTGCCTCGTCCGTCTTTGGTGCATTTTAAATAATCCCCTCGAGCCAAACAACCTTCTAAATCTTTTAAATCTTTTAATCATTCGTAGGGACGGGGCGCTGGATCGTCGTTCTTTTTGCTCGAGGCAATTATCCTTAACGAATAACAAAAAACGAATAACTACCCCTTCACACTCCCCGCTGTCAACCCAGAAACAATCCGCTTTTGAAATACAATAATCAAAATAATAATGGGAATCATGGCAATGGTAATTGCGGCAGACATCAACGCAAAAGGAAAGGCAAATTCCCCCTGATATAGTGTAACCCCCACCGAAACTGTCCGCATCTCGAGACGAGTATTTAAGGATAGGGCCAATAAGAATTCGTTCCAAGAATTCACAAAAACCAAAATTCCCGCAGTAACCAAGCCAGGTAGAGCCAAGGGCAAAATGATTTTACGCAGTGCGCCCACTTTAGAGCAGCCGTCCACCATTGCCGCCGACTCGAGTTCGCTGGGGATGCTGGTGAAAAATGCGGTTAGCGTCAAAATAGCAACGGGAAGGGAGAGTGCAGTATAGGGTAAAATGAGCGCGGGATAGGTATTGATCAAAGAAAAATGGGTCATGATTTTGTAGAGCGGAACCATCATAGCGATCACCGGAATCATCGAGAAAACTACCACCGAAGACATGATCAAGCCCTTATTTTTGATGTTCAGCCGTGCCAGGGGATAGGCTGCCATTGCTGCAATAATCACACACAAAATGGTACTCACGCTCGAGGTAATCAGGGAATTCAAGAAAAAATTTAGGAAGGGTTTGGCTTGAAAAACTTGCACATAGTTATCCCATTTCCAAATATGAGGCAAATAGGTGATGGGTTTAGTTTGAAGTTCGGTTTCACTTTTGAGTGAAGTGAGAATCGTCCAAACCAGTGGGAAAAACCCACCCAATACTAAGGCAATCAGGCCCAAAGAGCGCCAGAATTTGGCGCTGAACGGTTCTTTACGGAGTTCTTCGGCGGCTTCCATCTAATCTCCTCTCACAAAACGCACATAGAAAAAAGTGATGGCAAGGCCAAGGGCAAAAAGTGTGACACACAGTGCGGAGCTGGCTCCAAAGTCGTAGCTCTCAAAGATGGTGCGGTAAATCAGGATACCCAAAGTCTCGAGCGCACGGTCTGGCCCGCCCGAGGTGAGCGCGTAGGGAATATCAAAAACCTGTAGTGCAGACAGGGTGCGAAAAATCAGCGCCACCGACAGGGCAGGCGCAAGCAGCGGCAGCAGCACCCGCCAAAAACTCTGCCATTTGGAAGCCCCATCCACCTCCGCCGCCTCGAGGATGTCTTTGGGAACCCCTTGCAGCCCGCTGAGGGTCAGCAAACCCACAAAGCTCGAGGTTTTCCAAATGGTGACGACGCAAAATGCAAACACCGCCAAAGAAGGTGTGACCAGCCAGCGCTTGGCCTCGAGGCCCAAACTGGTCAGCCAGGCGTTAAAAACCCCGTAATCGCCGTTGAACATCCAAGCAAACATCAGGGCGCTGAACACCGGTGGCATGGCCCACGGCAGCAGCAGGGCCACTCGAGCGAGGGCGCGAAAACGTCCAGGTTGGTTGGCGATCAGGGCAATCGGAATGCCCACCAAAAAGGAACCCGCCACGGTCAAAACCCCAAGGTACAGAGTATTCCACAGTGCGCCGCGAAAGCGAAAATCTCCCACCATCTCTACAAAGTTCTTGATCCCATTAAAAGGTTCTCCCAAACCAGGCTCGAGCAGTTTTTGCACATGAAAACTACTCCAAAATACCGTAACCAGTGGATACAAGAATAGTCCACCCAGCAACAAGGCGGCGGGTAGCATCAACCAAAAAGCCAAAGCATTATCACTAAGGTCGCCACCCTTAAACCTGGGGGGAGGAATCTGGACTACCGCCACTTGTGGATTCTTTTGAGGTTCCATTCTTTACCTTCTATGACCTCGAGGGAATAACAAATAAAAGGGCCACCCACTCGAGCCGCCCCTTTATCTACACGCAAATAGCTACACACACATCCAATGACTTGAGTCTATTTCAACAGTGGAGCCAACTCGGTTTGCATCTCCTCGAGCGCCTGATCTACACTTTTGGCCCCAGCAACGGCTGCATTTACCTTGGTGCGGATAATTTCCGAAACCTTGGGATAATTGGCAGAAACAGGGCGCGGGCGGGCTTTAATTACCGAAGCATACAGCGCATCAAAGTGCGGGTTGGCTTTCAAAACTGCCGCATCTTTAAACAGATCTTTGCGAGCGGGCAAATACGAGCCATTCACTGCCAAATCGCGGCCCGCATCGCTCGAGGCCATGTATTTGATTAGCTTAAAAGCAGCGGCTTTTTGGGTGGAATTGCTGTTGATGGCCCATTGCCAGCCCCCAATACAGGTACTCGAGGCATTATTCCCAAACACCGGGATCTTGGTCACACCCACATTGCCTGCTACCAGCGTGGGGTCGGGGGATTTGCCTTGAAAGTGCGCCCAAGCGTAGCTCCAGTTGAGGCCAAACAAAACTTTGCCCGCTTGAAATACCTTTCTCGAGTCGTCGGTTTTGCTTTCCGCCATGCTCTTGGGCGAGATATTGTACTTATTGATGGCATCCACCAAAAATCCCAAACCTTTTTTGGCCTCGGGGCTGGTCACACCTTTGTCGATAGAGCCGCCCGCCGACCAGGTTAGCTCGAGGAAGTTGCAAACCGTTCCTTCGATGGGTGCGCCTTGATAGTTGAAGCCTTGCAGGTCGCCGCCTTCGGCCTTGGTGATTTTTTGGGCGGTTGTCACCAGTTCGTCCCAGGTTTTGGGGACTTTGGCGTTGTATTTTGCCAGCAGATCTTTGCGGTAATACAAAAATTGCGCGTCGGTAAAGGCGGGTAGGCTGTAGAGTTTTCCGCCAATGGTGGCAGCATTAACCGTGCCAGGCAGCAACCCCGAGAGGAACAGTTTTTCGGCTCCTGCACCCTTAAAGTAGGCATCCAGCGGCTCGGCCCAACCTGCGGCGGCAAAAGTGGCGGGGCGCACCACGTCGATCAAAAACACATCCAGGCTCGAGTCTTTGGCGGCAAGTACCGTAGTCAGGTACTGGTTTTGGGCTTCACTGGTGGCCCCACCGGTCTCGAGGGTGACTTTGATGTCGGGGTTGGCCTTCTCGAATTTGGCAAAAATCGGGCCAAACACCTCGGGGCGCTGCTGCGAACCCATAAATACTTTGATGGTGACAGCCGAGGCGGAAGAAAGGCTGAGCAGTCCTGCAAGAGCGATCATTGCTTTAAGTTTCATAGGTTGAGTTCTCCTCGAGCGCTTTTTGCTGTGGTAAAGGTGTGGTAAATCAGACTATAGCATAGCTGAAGAATATCGACTTATTAACTGTTTGAGTGCAGATTTTAACCCCATATTGCAACGAATGGGTTCGCTTGGACTTACAACTGGGTAAAAACATGCTGTAGTCTCAAGATCAATCCCGTGTAATGACATACACATTTACTCTCTCGAGTTCGCGTAGCACTCTTGAAATCACCGAACCACGCAGGAATTCCTTCCACCTCGAGCGCCATGTTTCACCCAGTACCATGAAGTTGATAGACTTTAGTGGAAGGTCAGAACAGTCTCGAGCAGAATGGAGACTGACATGCCTAAGAAAAATACGACCTATAGGGGTAGAATTCAAACAAGAAGCGGTTTGCCTAGCACTCACCACCACAAAAAGCGTCACCGAAATCGCTCGAGACTTGGGTTTGCCCAATTACCTCGTACTGCGCTGGAAAAAACAGCACCTCGCTCAAGAAAGTATCGGTAAGCCCGTTTTTACGGGGCGAGGTGTGGTGGCCCGTACCGAGCAAGAAACCCGTATTGCTCAACTCGAGCGCGATTTGAGCATTGTCAAACAGGAGCGTGATG
>JANYFS010000069.1 GCA_025359705.1 Deinococcales bacterium
TGTGGTTCGGGCCTACCGCCTTGCGGCGATTCGTCAAGGTGTACCCGACCAAACCATCATCGAACGGGCAGTACGCGACTATCTGGGCCTAAATGCTTTGTCACGGCTGCAAAATGCCTTTTCGCATTTGAATTTGAGTGAACACGATGCCGACCAACTGGCCCTAGAAGCCGTGCAAGAAACACGGGCCGAGAACCGTGGGAAAACCCGCTCCAAATGAAGGTTGTACTGGATACCAGCGTTTACGTGGCAGGAATTCTAAACCCCAGCGGGGGCAGTGGTGAAACCTTGCGTTTATGGCGGGATGAAGCCATGTTTGAGGTGATTGCCAGTCTCCAGCTTTTCTCTGGGTAGGTCACTTCGGGGGCGTATCCCACAGCCCGTGCAGCAATCAGCAGGTTCTCGAGCGCACACCCGAGGCTGATCCACAATTCGCGGTTCTGTGGGTCTACAGCGGGCAAACGACGGGTGTAGTCTGGGTGTATCTCGAGGGTGTTATCGCCAATCACAAACCTCCAAGGCTGGGTGTTGTGTCCGCTGGCGGCTAGGGTGGCGTAGCGAATCAGGGCCTGCATGGGTATGGAACCCGTGCAACCCAGCAAACTTCCCTCGAGCGGCTCTCGAATCAGGTATCCAGCCACGAGGCGTATTCGTAGAGCAGGTAGCCCCCAGCAGCGACCCCCGTAAGGGTCAGAAACTGTAAGGCTTGGCGGTGGCTGAGTTTGGGACATGAGGTTGAATGGCTCATGGTTTTTCCTTAGTATAAACGAGGGGTACAAACGAGGTCGCTCGAGCGACAACAGTCTAAAAAGCTGTTGTGGACGCGACAACTGAACATTTTCTAGCCGTACATGCTCAGGATTGCCGATATGGGCTTACCGCGCCCGTAGCGCATTTAAAATCACCATCACGTCAATCCCTTCCTGCGCCATTGCGCCGTACACAGGCGGAATCAGACCAAAGGTGGCAAAAACCATCAGGGTGAGGCTCAAACCCAGCCCAACAAAAATGCTTTGCTTGGCGATTTTGAGCATCTGCTGACCGATTTCCACCGCGTCGGCTACTTTGGAGGGGTCGTCCACCAGTAGCACAATGTCGGCTGCCTCTGCCGAGATTCCGCTGCCATGCGCGCCCATTGCCACCCCAACGGTGGCAGTAGCCAGCGCTGGAGCGTCGTTGATGCCGTCCCTCACCATGATCAGTGGTGTGAATTCCAGCTCGAGCTTTTTCAGCGAAGCGACCTTGCCTTCTGGCAGCAGTCCCGCCTCGAAACTGTCCAGACCTGCTTTCCTCGAGACACTTTGGGCGTGTTCTGCGCGATCTTCGGTCAGCATCACCGTGCGCTTAACCCCCAGTGCCTTGAGCCGCGCCACCAGTTCAGGCACACCAGGGCGAAGTCCATCGCTGAAGGTGATGCTGCCTGCAAAATGCCCGTCCAAGGCCACGTAACTGGCTAAGGCACATTGTAAGACGGCTTTAAGTTCTTTAGACTGTCTCTCGGGGGAGACTACGCAATGGTTCACCCCCCTATTTTTATTGTTTTAGACAGTCTTTTTGTCCCTGAGATTTTTTGTAAGATACTGAAATGGAGACCATAGGACTACTCTTTCGTTGATAAATATATTAAAGACATCCAAAGACAACGATACTAAGTGCTATCAACGCGCTCAAAATCAACGGCGACATGAGAGCCATTAACATACTTTCGATTATATCCATCGAAACATCAGTCGATTTTGAGGGAAGATCTCTAAGTGATCTAGCAAAAAAAGCTATTGCTACAATTAATAGCCGTCATACTTAAATTCAAGTATAGTGACTATGAAAAGCACAACCCAAACCCGACTCCACCCCCTCGAGCGAAACCGAAACCCCCCTCGAAGCTGCCGTCCCTGCGATCTCCGACACCCTCAACCCGCACTAGCCCAAGCAAAGGCCCCCTCGAGTCATTCTTGGGAGATTTTTTTCCTTCGATAAAAATAATCAGCCAAGGCTCGAGCGAACAGATTTACCACCACGCCAGAGCATCCCTTTTACCTCTTCTATATTCCCTCAAGCAAGGATTTTCCAGACGAGGCCAGCAGTCGGGGTGGGGCGTACCTAGCCCTAGTCGGGAATGCTCGATCCCTAGGCCGCGTCTTGCGCACGCATCTACGAACCCCGCGCTCAGGCTCACCCCTACCGTGCGGCCCTCGAGTGGCTGATCCAAACGCTGGTTTCTGAAGTGACTTCAGGAGCGCGCCCAACCTATTCCTATATCAAAGGAGCTTTCATGACTTCCCCTGAACCCACGGCTGGCCTGACCTTTCCTCCCGACTTCCGCTGGGGAGCGGCGACCAGCGCTTACCAGATCGAAGGTGCCGTCCACGCCGATGGACGCAGCCCCAGCATCTGGGATACCTACGCCCAGATCCCCGGCAAGATACTCGGCGGCGAGAGTGGTGAGGTGGCCTGTGACCACTATCACCGCTGGCCTCAGGATCTGGACTTGATGGCTGCTATGCAGCTCAATGCTTACCGCTTCAGTGTGGCATGGCCCCGCGTGATCCCGCAGGGTACTGGAGCCGCCAACGTAGCGGGGTTGGATTTTTATGACCGACTGGTGGACGGAGCGCTCGAGCGCGGGCTAGAACCGCATGTCACGCTCTACCACTGGGATCTGCCCCAAGTGCTCGAGGATCAGGGTGGCTGGGCGAACCCCGACATTCCTCAGTGGTTCGCCGAGTACGCGCTGGCAGTTTATGGTCGACTGGGCGACCGTGTGGCAAGCTACGCCACCTTCAACGAGCCGTGGTGTACCGCAGAACTGGGCTATCACGCGGGCCGCCACGCCCCGGGTCTTCGTGACCTGCGAACCTCCCTGAAAGCGTCTTACCATATCCAGTTGGCGCATGGTCAGGCGATTCAGGCACTGCGGCAACAGAATACAGGCGCAGAGCTGGGCACGGTGCTCAACCTTTATCCAGTAGATGCGGCTACGGAAGCCGACCGTGAAACGGCGATCCTGATCGATGAGAAAATCAATCGCTGGTACCTCGATCCGATCTTTCGAGGCACCTTTCCCGAGCGGGCCTGGGCGCATTACGGTGACGCGGTACCCGACATCGATCCGAGCGCACTGGCAGCGGTTTGTCAGCCGCTCGATTTCTTGGGGGTGAATTACTATTTTCGGCAGTGGGTGCGTGGCAACGAGGTACTGCGTAGCGGCCCGCCGGATATGGCCCTAGAGCGCACGGCGATGGACTGGGAAATCTATCCCCAGGGCCTGCACCGCCTGCTGACCGACCTGCACCGCCACTACCCAGCACCGAAGTATCTGATCACCGAGAACGGAGCCGCCTTCGACGATGTTCTGGTTGGGGGTCAGGTACACGACCCCAGCCGAACGCGCTTTATGCAGTCGCACCTAGCTGAGCTGCACCGTGCGATCCAAGATGGCGTGCCGGTGAGCGGGTATTTCGCCTGGAGCCTACTGGACAATTACGAGTGGGCGTTTGGATACAGCAAACGGTTCGGGATTGTACACGTGGATTATGCGACGCAGACGCGAACCCTCAAGGACAGCGCCAAGTGGTACGCCAACTTCGTGCGGTCTCAGCGAGGGTGATGGGGTAGGCAGCACAGTGCACTTCCTTAGCGCATTTGTTAGAGGAGTGAATGAATCAATCGGACTACTTAAAAAACGATTCGTTCGTCTGAAACACACTATTTGCCATCGCACGCTTAATGGAAAACGAAAAACTCATCACGTAAAACGGATCACGGACAACTGCGCTAAGTTTAAAAATACCCCCTCGAGGTAAAGATTTCGTAAGTAGGGGCACATGGAGAAACTAAAAACCCTGCGCTCGAGACACGGGGTTTGGATTTTTTTTGGGTAACGCTATAGATTCGTAGTTTCACCCAGCACAATTTGGTCGCGTTTGGTAATTGTTAAGAACAAGAGTTTGAACCAGGGCAAAGAACCCCGACAGAAAGGCACACCGTATAAAAAGATACCGAAAAGTACCGATCAATA
>JANYFS010000110.1 GCA_025359705.1 Deinococcales bacterium
GTTTGGAACGTGTGTTTCTCGATTTATTTACCAGTCAAAACGGTAAAAATACGAATAGTAAGCAAGTATTTTGATTTTTTAGATGCTATTTTCATTTTCTATAGTTCATCAAAAATACGATTTAAAAAATTTATTTCTTTATTATCGGGCTTATTGACTAAAAATGTGAAATATACGATTACATTAGATTTTTTTCTAAGTAAGGTGTATTTTACAGAATCACAAAACATCTCTCCAGAACAACCATAATATTCAGATGCATAGTTTGCACTTTTTTCGTCTTTGTATGATGTGATTTCTAAGTAAACCATCACTTCTTTGTTTTTGCTCGTATAAGTATAATTAGTGTGGGTTTTTTGAACAGAGTTAAATAAACTTGTTTTCTTTAAGCGCTCTGTATTTCCCCCTATTTCTGCTGGGTAGTAAAATGAACTAGGTTGAAAATCCAGCATGACTCTGGTTTTTGATGATGTGAAAAGTTTTTTATTATTAAAAAATTCATATACCTCTTGAGATGTGTATTTAGCTTTTGATATAGCTAAGCCAAAAGATAAAAATATTACCGAAAAAATAAGTATGATTTTCTGTGTTTTTAAAACTAATTTTTTTTGTTGCTTCATTAAATCCTCGCTTCAAAATATTTTTTAAACATTTCAAGTATACGTGTTATCCAAGAACTTATTCTAAACTCGAGGCTGAATTGCGGGTTCCGCTCGAGCCTATTTGATTAGCATTAGGGTTGGCATTATTGCTCACGTTCTACCCAGTTTTCCATTTGAATACGCGGCACTCGAGCAAAACGCGTAGCATTGTCCGTAACCACCACAGCTCCATTACCCAAGGCACAAGCTGCAATCAACACATCTGCATCCTCGAGCGGAATTCCACGCCCCCGAAGCTCTTGATATAGCCGTGCGGCAACATCTAAAGTATTTAGCTCGAGCATCATCATTTGCAACCTCGAGACTAAATCTTTAAACAAACCATATTTTCGGCGATATTGGGGTAAATCTAAGCCCCGCACCACTTCAAAATAACCAATGGCACTTAAGGCTAAAACATGACCCTCTTCAAAAGCCGCCTCGAGCTTGGCAATCACTGTGGCATTACCATTGATCACCGCAGAAAGAATGTTGGTATCCAGCAGATAGATCACGGTTCAAACTCGAGTGGAGCATTACGCAATGGCTGGCGCTCGAATCTGGCGTTAAAATCGCTGAGGTCTTCTTCTGGTTGGGCCAAACTGTGCAAAAGTTGCTTGAACGCAGTCACTTGCTCCACCGAGCGTTTAACCCGCACATCGGGTAAAGCAGAATGGTCAAATTGCTCTTTATCCAGCACGCTTTTAACCCGCTCGAGCGAAGTATGATCCATTCGCCCGATTCGTTCAATTAGCTCTTCTCGTAACGCTTCTTTCAGATTCATGATCCACCTCCGCTCGAGCTTGCCCAACTTTACTTAACCTACGCTGCCTTCCATCTCAAGTTCGATCAAGCGGTTCAGCTCTACTGCATACTCGAGGGGAAGTTCTTTGGCGATGGGTTCGATAAATCCGCGCACAATCAAACCTGCGGCTTGATCCTTGCTTAGCCCTCGAGACTGCAAATACAAAATTTGCTCGTCATTGATTTTGGAAACGGTGGCTTCGTGGCCCACGCTGGCGGTTTTTTCTTGAATCTCGATATAAGGATAAGTGTCGGTGCGGGCTTCTTCGTCCAGCAGCAGCGCGTCGCATTCCACATTGCACTTGGCATTGGTTGCGCCTTCGTAAATCTTGACCAAACCACGGTAGCTCGAGCGGCCCGAATCCTTAGAAATACTTTTGCTGACGATGCTTCCCGAGGTGTTGGGCGCAAAGTGAACGATCTTGCCCCCTGCATCTTGGTGCTGCCCACGGCCTGCCATCGCAATCGACAAGATTTCACCCCTTGCGCCCTCTTCCATCAGGTAGCAGGCGGGGTATTTCATGGTCACTTTCGATCCCAAGTTGCCGTCCACCCATTCCATCACGCCATCTTTGTAGACTGCGGCGCGTTGCGTCACCAAGTTGTAGACGTTGTGGCTCCAATTTTGGATGGTGGAATAGCGGAAACGTGCGCCCTTTTTAACCACAATCTCGATCACACCGCTGTGAAAGCTGTCCCTTGCGTAGGTGGGTGCGGTGCAACCCTCGATGTAGTGGGCTTGTGCGCCCTCTTCCACAATGATTAGGGTGCGCTCGAACTGCCCCGAGCTTTCGGCGTTGATGCGGAAATAGGTTTGCAGGGGAATATCCACCTTCACACCCGCTGGGATGTACACAAAGGAACCGCCCGACCACACCGCGCTATTGATCGCGGCAAATTTGTTGTCTTCGGGGGGAATAATGGTGGCAAAATATTCGCGGAACAGTTCGGGATGCTCGCGCATTCCGTCCTCGATGGACAAAAACAGCACGCCCAGCTTTTCCCACTCTTCTTTCAGGTTGTGGTAAACCATTTCCGATTCGTACTGTGCGCCCACCCCTGCCAAGGCTTTACGCTCGGCTTCGGGGATGCCCAAGCGCTCGAAGGTCTGTTTTACATCGTCGGGAACATCGTCCCAACTGCGTGAGTTATAGCCTTCGGGTTTGATATAAAAGTAGATTTCGTCCAGATCCAAACCACTGAGGTCTGCGCCCCACTCGGGCATGGGTTTGGAATTGAAAATATCCAGAGCACGCAAACGGAACTCGAGCATCCACTCGGGTTCATTCTTGGACTTGGAGATCAGCTCGACCACTTCCCTCGAGAGACCTT
>JANYFS010000115.1 GCA_025359705.1 Deinococcales bacterium
GTTTGGAACGGCATTTGTGGGCATAGACAATGTAGGGGCGGGCCGCTGGCTCGCCCGATTCATGTCGGCTGACACGTCAATACCAAAATTTTCCGTAGGCTCGAGCAAAAATATACAGTGAAAATGATTGGGCATCACCATCACTCCCTCGAGCGCAATTCCAGTTCGTACCCGTGGGGTTCTCTCAAGTTCCTCGAGTACGATTTTCCCATAAGGGTTCAAAATCATGGCTTGGTTTTCAACCTTTCCCAGATGGCATTCGCGCTGATGTACCACCACCGTTACGAAATATGCTCCAGCCTGTCGGTAATCGTAATTGGCAAGGCGAAGCGTGCGACGGTAGGGGCGGTGGATCATGGGGGTATTTTACATGGTTTGGTTTGCAAAAATTGGGTATTTTTGAGGTAAAAAGGGAATAAATCTCGACTGACACGGGCGAGCCAGCGGCCCGCCCCTACGCAGGATTTGCAATCCTGTTTAAAACATCTTGTTTGTAATCACCCACCAATCCATCTGCACATCAGCAAACTCGAGGGGTGCTACGGCTTGGCTGGGGTCGTAAATTCGCCTCGAGCGTGAACCTACAGTTTTAGCAGTTCCCTCGCGTGTTCCAAAGCGGCACTCGAGCGGCTGCCAGAGAGCATTCGGGCCAGCTCTTCCACCTTCTCGAGCTTGGATAGGGCGCGTACTTTACTTTCGGTGCGGCCCTCTGGGGTAATCTGTTTTTCCACCAGAAAATGTTGATCGGCTTTGGCGGCAATTTGGGCCAAGTGGGTCACCAGCAAAATCTGATGGGTTTTGGCAAGTTCGGCAAGCTCTTGGGCAACTGCACTGGCAGCACTTCCGCCAATTCCTGCGTCCACCTCGTCGAAGACCACGGTGGGGGTTTGCGAACCCAGCACCGTAGATAGGGCCAGCATCACCCTGGAGAGTTCCCCGCCCGAGGCCACGCTCGAGAGGCTGCCCATCGCTTCGCCTTTGTTGGCTCCAAACATCAGCTCGATGCTTTCTAGGCCGTGCAAGCTGGGTTCCTCGAGCGGGTTTAGCTTGAATACCAACTTGGCATGGGGCATTCCCAATTTATGGATCACGACCTCCAGCTTGTGAGAGAGCTGTTTTGCCACTCCCACTCGAGCCTGAGACAGTTTGGCTCCAATGTGTAGCACTTTTTGACGCTGCTCATCTAAAGTGCGCTCGAGGTGTTCGAGATCGTGGTCATCGCCGCGCAGCTCGGAGATTTTCTGGGAGATTTCATTTTGGTACTGCAAAACTTCCACAATGCTGCTGCCATATTTGCGCTCGAGCTTGTGGATTTGGGCCATGCGCTTTTCTAGCCGCTCGAGCTGCACCGAATCGGGAGCATTATCTTCGGCGGTGCTGCGAAGCTCGCTGGAAATCCCCTTGAGGGTGTCTTGCACTTCGCGCAGGTTCTGCCGCAATGCCTCGAGGTTGGGGTCGTGTTTAGCGGCGCTCGAGAGGGTTTTGACCGCTTCCTGCAACAGCTCGAGGGCATTGACTTCGCCTTCTTGCAAACGCTCGAGGGCTTCTCCTGCCGCCGCCGAAATATCTTGCAGGTGACTGAGCCGCTCGATTTCCGCCAGCAAGGTGGCTTCTTCGCCCACCTGCGGCTTCACTTTGTCGATCTCGCCCCATTGATAGTCCAAAACATCAAGCTGCCGCGCCCGTTCACGCTCGGAGAGTTTTAAGCGCTCGAGACGGGTATTCAGTTCGGAATACTGCTGGTATGCACGGTGGTAATCGGTCAACAGTTGGTTTTGCGGCAGCGCGGCATCCAAATATTCGCGGTGGCTTTTGCTATCCAGCAAAGCAGTGGCCCCATGTTGCCCGTGGATGGTCACTTTGGCCCCCACCACCGTTGCCAACTCGCGCACCGAAACCACTTCCCCCTCGAGGCGGGCGGCACTTTTACCATTTTGCACAATGCGGCGGCTGGAGGTGGTTTCATCGTCCCAGTAAGCCATCACCAACAGATGTTTGGCCCCCGTGCGAATCATTTCGCTGGAACCTCGTGCGCCCAGCAATAGCGACAGCGCATCCATCACAATACTTTTGCCCGCACCCGTTTCACCTGTAAATACATTCAGGCCAGGCCCTAAATCCAGCTCGAGGCGATCAATAATCGCCAGCGAATCCACCTCGAGTCGTTTCAATTTCACGTATGCAGTATATCCGATCTGCCCAGTCCGCTCGAGGGGAAGGTTACGCCTGAGACAGAATGGGAATTCAAGGAAATCGCAAACCGACATTCAAAACGGCGTGAAAAAATATAATCATTCCGAACAGTGCGAAATATACAAAATTTACAAAATTAAATTTCTCAAACCTAGATAGCGTATACGTCATGGTAAAAACTATAATATTCCAAAAAAAATAATATTGAGCCACGGAATCCCATCCCATTCCTATATTTTTATATTGAATATATGAAACAATCCAAAAATAAGTCACTGGAAAATTATTTATAATCACAAAAAAGATAGAAACATTTCTATTGTGTTCATAATCATTAAATTTTCCAAGTGAAAACATTGTAAAAATCGTAATAATAAACACAAATAACATCAAATTGATTGATCCCATAGTTATCATATTTTCTCCTGTATTTTTTAAGTTACGCTCGAGCATATAGTTAAGCAAATGCTTATACACAACATGTTTTAAGCAGTATGACTCGAGGGTAATTCACTCCACCCTAAATACTCTGCCCTCAAGCTATCCTATACTCAGTAAATCAAATATATTCGCACTCATTGGAGAATTTTATGGCAACCGATCACCCTATTATTAAAATCTCGAGGCTTGGGGTCAGAGGATACCCATATGACGGCTCCAGAGTGCATAGGACGGCTATTTAGTTTATTAAGTGTGAGTTTAATTTAGATGGTTCTGGCAAGAGAATGGAAAGCTCGAGACATAACAATAAAAGTTAAAAAATATGGGCATAAGGCAAAAAAGATGTGTCAGATACTGAGCGTCATATTTTAGGGCAAATCACAACTTTGGGTGTCATAGACACTGGTCAAATCGGCGCTGCCCAGTAGGGTATCCGCTGCTTTACCACCCACCATAAAAGTGACATCTTTGTAACCACTCAGCGATAGCAAGGTGCGGGTGATTCCGCAGAGTAAAACCATTTCGCCACTGCTGCTATAGCCCAATTTAGTCCAGCTTTTGGGCAAATCCACAAACAAATGCCCCGCTCTGGGGAACACGGTGGGATGTTCGGCGTTGCGCGGAACCAGGGCCAAACCTTGGTTGCGGGAACCCTCGAGCAGTGCGTCCAAAGTGAGTTGGGGCAGGTTGCCTTTTTCCACTTCTCGCACCTCGAGCTGTCGGTCTTCGGGTTTGAAGCCTGTGGTTTGCGAATCGCTGTAAAAGAGTTGTACCTTAACCGTAACCCGCTTGCCGCCGTCGTCCAGTCCGCTGATGTCGGGAAGGGGCTGGGGCCGTGTGACCAACCAAAATGTGCCGTAACCCAAGGCCAAAATTAATAGGCTGATCACATTGAAAGGGCTGAGCAAAGTTTTCATGAATTGTCCTTGGGCGTGAGGAAAGTGGCAACCGAACGGGCCACCGCTTCAGAAATGCGGGTGAGTTTGGCTTTGTCGCGCAAAACCTTGATGTCGGCGGGGTTTTTCAGCCAGCCCAGCTCCACAATCAGACCCGCTCGAGGGGAATTTTGCAACAAAATATTTTTGGTGGCTTTTTCTTCCCACACTTTAAACCCGTTGTTGTTTAGGGCCGCCGACATGCCGCTCGAGAGTTTTTGGCTTTCCGCAAGCGGGCTAACAATGTTGGCAAAACGGGTATCTGCGCCGTCCTCGAGCCGAATCCCGTCGGTGAGACCCAAACCACTGACCCCACTGGGGCGGTATAAGGTGATCCCACTTTTAGCGGCCCCAGGAAAATCCGCCAAACGAAAGGACAAAAATAAATCCGAAGTGCGGGCTAGCGCGGCGCGGTTCGTGATGGCGGGGTTGGTGTCGCCCACCCGTGTAAATTTAACTTGCCAACCCGCATCCGACAGCAATTTTCCCACTTGGCGGGCCACCTCGAGGGTCAGGGTTTTTTCTTGGGTAAAGCCAATCGCTCCAGTATCCGAGCCACCATGCGCCGCATCAATCACAATAACGGGTTTATATTGCCGCACCTCGAGCGCACTTTCGCTTCTGGGCAGCTTGGGGCCAATGTCCAAAACCACTCTCGAGGCCACCCCACCGTCGCGCCGCAAAGTATACATGCGGTAACCCAAACCCCGTGGCAGCTCGAGGCTGGCTTTGATGCCCACCGCTTGCCCCGCAGCATTGCTAGCCCGCTCCACCTTAGCCTGTTTGATATACAGCCCCGCAATGGTGTAATTGGCAGAGTCTCCTGTGACATTGGCGAAATCCAAGATTAAAGTATTGCCTTTGAAGCGGGTGCTAACTGGGGCAGGGCGGCTTAACTCGAAGACGATACGGTCCACCTTAGCTGCGGTTTGCACTGCCGAAGCCACCCCACTGAGCTTGATTTCGCTTTGGTTAAATGAACCGCCCACCCCAGGCACATAGCTGATCCCGTAGCCTTCTGCCAAGGTGGACAGCGGCAGATACAAGCTTCCCGCGAATTCGGTGGCGGTGCGCCCCATAAACCTGCGGGTTCCCACTTGCACCCCATAATTGATTTCACTGGCATAGCTGGTATTGCCCTCGAGCGGCATCACCATTTGAATCCCGTCCCGCTCGAGCTGGATCATGCGGCCCCAACGCGGCGAATCGAAGCGGTAGATCCGAAAATAGGGATTCAAACGGTCTTCACGTACATAATCGGCCCCGTTTAAATTTGCTGAAAGCGCCGATTGCCCAAACAAAGTTAGGTTTTGCGTTTCTTGGGCCAGCACTCGAGCGGACAGCATTCCTGCCCCCAGCAAAGTGAAAGCCAAAAAAACAGCCCGAGAAATGCTTTTTTGTTTGGTTTTCTGGGCCAGAATAAACTTTCCAGACATATCAGTATTCTCGAAGTTCGCGGCGCACCGTTTTTTCGGCGGCGGCTTGGCGTTTGTCATAGAGCTTTTTACCGCGTGCCAAAGCAATTTCAATCTTGATATACGAATCCTTAAAATACATGCGGGTTGGAACCAAAGTCAGCCCTTTTTGGGTCAGGGCGCGGCGAATTTTGGTCAGCTCGGTACGGTTCAGCAGCAGCCGCCGTTTGCGCCGTGGTTCGTGGTTGTTGTAGGAGGCTTTGGCATACACAGGGATATACAAACCCTCGAGATCAAGGTCGGTACCGGTAAATGCGGCAAAGGCATCGCGGAAATCCACGCCACCCGCCCGAAAACTTTTTACTTCGCTACCCACCAAAGAAATCCCTGCTTCAAAACGCTCGAGCAGTTCATAATCAAAAGAGGCGCGACGATTCACATAAGAGGTCGCCATAATTATCGAATTGATTCTAGCCCATTTTTCTGAGAGAAAAGGGGTAAGGATTGAGGGCCAGAGCGTGAGACGGCGAGAGGGCGAGAGGGCGAGAAAAAGATAACGGATGACGGAAAACGGATAACCACAACTCACACTCGAAATTCATGCCGCTTTGGTTTAAGCACAACCCAACCAATCAACAGCAAACAAGCGATCAAAGGCCAATCGCCCAATTGCACATACAGGGTTTTCCCCTCGAGAGTTTTGTATTTTACGTGCAAAGCCCCTTCTTGGTTGGGGGTCAGGCTCGAGCGAACATTGCCACGTTCGTCGATCACTGCGGTTACGCCGATGCTGCCCGCCCGCAAAATAAAGCGCCGCGTTTCGATAGCCCGCACCCGTCCCATATCAAAATGCTGCTGCAAACCTTGGCTTTTGCCAAACCAACCATCGTTGGAGCTGTTCACCAAAACCTGCGCCCCCGCCCGCACCATCTCCCTCGAGACGATAGGGAATACGCTTTCGTAACAGATGTACGCGCCATATTTGATGCCACGTAGCTCGAGTGGGAAAAAGGTAGTCCCAGGAACCAAACTTCCTGCCAGAGAGATGCCCAAAGCCTGTTCCGCAGGGCGGTAAATCCAAGGTAATTCTTGGTACAACGGAAAAAACTCACCCAGTGGAACAGGATAGGTTTTGTCGTGGTGTTGTGCTGTTTCTTTACCGTCCCAACCGATCACACGGTTTAACTCATTGTTGTTGGGGCCAATTCGAGCACCAAATCCCATGATCAAAGGGCTAGGTAGCCGTGCGGATTGTACTGCGTCCCAAGGCATTGGACCATCCGTATTTTGCAAAGATTGGGCTTGCTGCGTGTCCAAGAAAAAATAACGGGCAGTTCCTTCAGACCAAACCACCACTTCGTCTTTATCTTTGTTTTTGGATAAATTAAGGTGTTGCTCACGTAAACCGAGCTGCCACTTAGGATCACCTTGGGCTTTGGAAAACGTATCGTAGTTGGGCTGAACCAATAGCGCTTTACGGTCTCCCTCGAGCAGCGGTTGGCTGTTTTGCCATAGGCCATAACCCAAGCTGGCAACCCAAACCAAACTAATAGCAATCAGCGGCAGATACGACCTTCCCCACGCTCGAGCTAGCGCCGCCGCCATACCCGTGACCATCAGCGACAGCATAAAAATCCCGCCAAACTCCGCCACTTGTACCAAGGGTGTGGGCAATAGGCTATAGCCCACAGTTCCCCACGGAAAA
>JANYFS010000121.1 GCA_025359705.1 Deinococcales bacterium
GTCGGCAATTCATTCAGATCGGTGATCAGTTTCACCCCTCGAGCATACCCAATCACACCATCTTTAATGCAGGATTTTGTAGGAAGACCTAAAATGAGCCATGAAATCGCCCATGAAACCAGCCCTAAAATCAAATCTAAAAATCGGATTCTTTTTAAGCCTTTTACTAAGCTCAGAACTTGGCTTGAGCCAAGCTAGCCCCGCTACTGCACCAGCTATACCCGAAGTAAAACCTGTTGATTCCAAACCTGTCGAAACCAAACCCACCGAAACCAAACCTGCTGATGTAAAGCCCAAAATTAAAAAATCCGATGTCCGTTTTTCTGATGCCTACACCCTGTTTCGGCGGGTGGATTACTACCTCACCGAATATTACCGTGGGCCGTCTAGCGTGGCGGTGCAACCGCTGTTGGACGATTACCGCAGCAAGTTGGCAAAAACCTGCGATGGACATGCCAAATGCGAATATGGCACCGCCGAAAAGCTGGTGCGCCAATTGATTGGAACGTTAAACGATGGTCATACCTATTTGATGTCGCCCGAAAAAGGCGGCATTTTTGGCAATTTTTGGCAGTATAAATTGGGCTATCAAGCCGAACCCTACGGCACGACGGGCGCAATGATCCTGACCAGTGTCAAGCGGGAAAGTGGGGCTGAGGCCGCAGGTTTGCGCCGTGGCGATTTGATTTTGAAGATGAATGGGCGAACCCCCAAGGGGTTTAAACTCGAGCAAGACCAACCGCAAAAGGTCACGGTGTTGCTACGACGGGCGGGGCATTACCTCGAGCGCACCGTCACCTCGAGGCTATGGAGACCCCAAAACAATTGGCCCAGCCTGAAAAGAGTGCAAGGCGTGGCGGTACTGCGGGTTCCCAGTTTTTATGATGAAGAGGGCGACGGAACCCAAATTGCTGGAGAAATCCACCGCTTGATTCGCCAAGCCCAAAACCAAAAAATCAGCCGTATGGTGGTGGATGTGCGCGACAACGGCGGTGGAAACCTGACCAATTGCTTGCTCGCTGCCAACGCATTCATCCCCCAAATGGGTTACAAACTGCGGCATAGCTTGGCGGATCTGGGTTTTGTGATCAAAGAGGGTGCTTTTTCGATGCAGGGTTTGCGCCCGCTCGAGGGACAGAACTTTTTTGAAATGCCCCCCCAAAAGCTCGAGGGATATACCCGTTGGAACAAGCCCGTTACGGTTTTGGTCAACAAAAATACTGCATCTTGCGGCGAGAATTTCGCCTATTTTATCCAGCATTACCAGCGCGGTTTGGTGATTGGCGAATCCACCTACGGCGTTGCCAATAGCGCCACTCGCTTTTTCGATTTGGCGGGAAATTACGCGATGGGTGTAACCATCGGGCAACTGCACAACTTGGACGGCAGCCCCCTGCCTCATTTGATTACCCCAGATTTGGCAATCAAAGATGACCTCGAGCAAATCAACCAAACCGGGCGCGATACCTTGCTCGAGCGGGGGATTCTGGAAGTGAAGCAGGCTCGAGGGTAGAGGATTTTTTCTCGAGATGAAATGCAGGGCGGGTTTGAAACCCGCGCCCTACAAAAGATGTAAAAATCTTTTTCTCGCCTCTCGCCCTCTCGAGCGCGAAGCGCTACTCGCCCTCGAGCGCAAAGCGCTCACCCCTCCTGTGCCACCTTGGGAATGGCGTAGCGCTCACGGCGACCATTGCCCCTAAAAATTGCAAGGCTAACATATTCGATGTCTCCGTCGGCTTTTTCACGGATGTGATCGGGGTCGGTGGGGCGTGCGCCCCTCGAGAATTTGACTGCTTTGGGCATTTTCAGTTTTTTGGTGTTCACTTCCTCGAGTTCACGGCGCTTATAGACGTAACCCCTGCACCAGACGCATAGCTCGCCCTCATCATTTTTAAAAGTGCGCCCACCCAACAGCGCCCAATCAAAATCATGTTCATTCTCGAGGGGAAATTGATAGCCCCCCGCAGGCACATCCCCCGAATACCAGCCCATGCTCTTTCCATAGCGGCGTTGTAGCTCGAGGACTTCATCGGCGTTTTTGGCCTCTATAGTAACTTTTGCACCCAAATCGGTGGTGAACTCGATATATAGCATGACGTACTCCTTTATGGCTCCAGCTTTTTTATGTATATATCATAATGGATTGTGGTAGCAATGTCAACCAAAGTCAAAACATCGAGTTAAAACAGTGTCTCAAAGCTCTTTTTCAATTCTCAAAATCTGTACCCTGAAGGCATGTTGGGAATGGGAATGTCTCGTTTGATGGTTGCGCCGATGATGGACTGGACGGATCGGCATGACCGCTTTTTTTTGCGCCAGATCAGCAAACATAGCTTGCTCTATACCGAAATGGTCACGGCTACCGCCATTCGTTTTGGTGATCAGCAGAAACTTTTGGGCTTCTCGAGCGCCGAACACCCCTTGGCCCTGCAAGTGGGCGGCAGCGACCCCGCACTCATGGCGGATGCGGCCCGCATTGCTGAGGATTACGGCTACCTTGAGGTGAATATCAACGTGGGTTGCCCCTCTGATCGGGTGCAATCGGGGCGTTTTGGAGCCTGCCTGATGGCGGAACCCGACCTGGTGGCCCAGTTGGTGCAAACCATGTCGCAGGCCACCACGTTGCCCATCACGGTCAAGCACCGCATTGGTATCGACGATCTGGATTCTTACGAATACCTCGAGCGTTTTGTACGTACCGTCTCGAGCGCGGGATGCCAAAACTTTATTGTTCATGCCCGTAAAGCCTGGCTGAGTGGGCTTTCGCCCAAAGAAAACCGCGAGATTCCGCCGCTTTCTTACGACACGGTTTATCAGCTCAAGCGCGACTTTCCGCATTTGTACATTGGGATCAACGGTGGAATCACCAGCCTCGAGCAAGCCCTTTTTCACCTCTCGAGGGTGGACGGGGTGATGATCGGGCGGGAAGCCTACCAAAACCCTTACATTTTGGCGCTGGCAGACCAGCAGATTTTTGGTGACACCGCACCCGCACCCAGCCGCCGCGAAATCTTGAATGCCATGATCCCCTACATGGAAGAAATGCTGTTGCAAGGCGTGTATCCCAGCAAAATTACCCGTCATATGTTGGGGCTTTTTCAAGGGAAACCTGGGGCCAGAGCTTGGAAAAGGTACATCAGCGAACACGCCTATGTTGCGGGTGCGGGTCTCGAGGTGGTGCAAAATGCCATGCAGCTTGTGCCAGATAGTGTTTTGGACGAACGCCCTTCCCTTGCTGCCCTAAGTGTGTAGAATAAATTTCATGAATATTCCAACTGACCTGCAATACCTGTCCAGCCACGAATGGCTCCGTCTCGAGGGAGATACCGCTACGGTGGGTATCACCGATTTTGCCCAAGATCAATTGGGCGATGTGGTTTATGTAGAGTTGCCCACTGTGGGCCAAATGGTGGTGGCAGGAAACACTGTGGCAGTGGTGGAATCTGTGAAAACTGCCTCGGATATTTATTCCCCTGTGACCGGCAAAGTCCTCGAGGTGAACAGTTCTTTAACCGACAACACCGAGTGGGTAAATGAAAGCCCCTTTGATAAAGGTTGGCTATTTAAAGTTGCGGTAGAAGACCTCTCGAGCGAGTTGATGGATGCCGACGAATACCAAAAGGTAGCCGAAGCCGAAGCATAATATGTTTGTGGCTCGAGCAAGGGGGTTGGGTGTTATCCAAACCTCGCTCGAGCCGAATTGTTAAGAATGTTAGGGTAAAGCTTTTTCGGCTGAGGCAAGAAGGGTTATTGCAGTTGCTGCCGAATTGAGAGCAAAAGATACAAAATGATCAGGTACGTCCGTAATATCTGGCCCCTGCCCATGAGCTGAGGTTTTATTTCGCACAGTGGTAACCCCACTCTCGAGCAATGCTTTGAGTGATGTGAATTGGCTTTGCATATAGTCTGGAATAAGTTTGTTGTTGAAAATGGTTGTTAAAAGTTTGCTGCATGTATCAGTATGTTTGTAGCTCCAACAGCGTTTTTCGCAAATTGTTTTCATTGTACTTTCGAAGGCTTTTAGAGCATCGACAATCGCCTCCTTATTTCTCCCATGCCTATAGTGATTAAAAGCAGATAGAAATTCTTGATTCGCACCTTCAAACCATTTTTCCCCTAGTAGGATTAGGGTTGGTCTTATAATTTCTTCATGCATTATACGGGAATCAATTCTTATTATTTTTCCATTAATATACTCATATCCAACGCCACTCTCTTTGAATCTATAATTAAGTTCTTCTATTGCTTCATCAGCAGAAATAAGTATTTTATTAGCATATGCGTATTGATTATTTTTTCGCACGCTATCATCAATACAGTGCATCGAAAGATCAACTAAGTCTAACACTTTTTCTGTATCTTTTTCGTTTAGTAAAAATTGTTCAATCTGGTAATCTGAACTGAACCTTTGATCTCCCAAACTGTGTAGACCATATTCAATTGAAAGTTCGTTGTTTATATAATTATACAACCAGCTTGCAGTACCTTCAGTATAACCAGCGAACATATCATAACTTTTTCCAATCCCCCTCGTTATAATTATTGCAATTTGCCTTCTAAGTATGTGCGAAAATTGATCATATGTATAAACATTATTTACTTCTCCTCGCAGTTCTTTTTGCCGTCTCGAGTAGGTGTCATGGATTGTCATACATCCATTTTACACCCTATACGTTTATTTTTTCCATAATTGAAGTGGCTTATTTCAAAAGGTTGGGATGGAACATTCCAATAACCAACTCCAGTCATACCCAGTATTTCTCGAGATATTCCTGCCAATCTTCGGTTGGTGGCGAGTTTTCAAGCACATATTCTTTCCTCTAGTTGTGATCCAAAGATTTCCAAAAGGGTAGCCACTGCTCAAATAACCAGACTTCACCAATACCTTGCCGCCAGCCGCCCCACCACGGCTCCACTCGAGGGAACACCATCCAAGGCGGCAGCACAGCATTCACGCTCGAGCTAGTGCTTCAATTCCCGCTTTCAACTTGCGCTCGAGGCGTTGCTTGCTGGTAAAGGCATCGCCCGCCACATGTTAAAACCTCACCGCTCGAGTATACGGATTGGGCAACACATTAAAACCCCTTGCGCGGGGAATCTGGCTCGAGTATAGCCCTCGAGCGCTCTATCTTTTTCTCGCCCCCTCAATCTTCCCCAACCTCACATTCCCTCGAGTTCTTGAAAAGTCAAACCCGTAATTATAACAATCTGCTCGAGTCCCATTCCTGTTCCCTTTAACCCTCGAGCGATGTGTAAAACTTTTAACTTCCCCTCGAGTGCGCCTCTCTCAAGTCCTTCTTGTACACCTTCAGCTTTACCTCTCTCGAGTCCTTCTTGTAACCCTTTCTCGAGTCCTCTCTCGAGTGCTGCAATTTCTGCTTGCTGCATCGTTGCAAAATTATCCCTCAGTACCTTTAAACTGCCTTGGTACTTCATGTGATCTTCGTTATTCATCCTTGCTATTGCTGCAACCTCAAAGGCTTGCTCAAAGATCTCATCCTTAAACAATTCTGGAATGCTTTCAAAATCTTCCAAATGCTTCAGAAAATACAACCATTGATCTTTGCGGTCTTTTAATTCTTCCAGCTCGAGGGTAAAATTGGGCATCTCGAGGTATACCAGCATCAATTTCTGATAAAAGACCTGATCGTCTTGATCTTTAAGTTGGACACGGTGCAACACCTTGGGTTCTTTGTCCAAAACATCATCTTGGAAGCGGAAATTCAGAATATTGACACAGTAAATGGGACTAAGGCGATAATTCCAATCCCCTCGTTCGGCCTGCTGTTGAATGGGAAAGGTGGCATAGTAAACGGTTCGATCTTTAAAGAATTTTTGATTGGCCTTTTGTAACTCTACAATGAATTTTTCCCCCTTTGTGCTTTCACAAAAGATGTCATAGATGGCTTTGCGCTCGAGGTCGGAAGAACCCAACTGCTCGAG
>JANYFS010000124.1 GCA_025359705.1 Deinococcales bacterium
TACACTGCCAAAATCCCGCTCGAGGGCGGCTTTCAGTTCGCCGTCCAATTCGTGACCCTTGCCCAGAATGCTCCAAAAGAAGCTGTGGTTGGCGTGACCGCCTGCGTTGTTGCGAAGTGCGCCGCGCTTTTCGGCAGGCACACTGTCCAAGTGGGCAATCAAAGCCTCCACACTGTGAACCTGCAACTCGGGCAAACCCTCGAGCGCGGCATTGGCGTTGTTGATATAGGCCTGGTGGTGCTTGGTGTGGTGAATTTCCATGGTGCGGGCATCAATCTGTGGCTCGAGTGCGTCGTAGGCATAAGGCAATGCGGGCAATTCATACTTGGTCATAAAAATTCCTCCTGAAGTTTTGCGAAGTTGAGTGGTGTCTTTCTTTCTCGGACTCTCATTATTCTCGGTGCGGGGGGGGAGATCTGGGAACCAACTCACAATACGGGTTTGAAGATGAGTTGCTCGAGTCTAAGGTGTAGTTCTTTTGGTATGATCCATTTTCCATTAAGGCTTTGAAGGGTTGCTGAGTAGTCTCGAGGGAGTTTGCGACTGGCATGTTTACTCCCATCCTCGAGCCACCCATCTTTTTCTTACCCTCCTACGCTCTTACCCTCAATCCCTTCTCGGGTATGATGTCCAGCAATGTCTGCAACTGCACTTGAATTGGCCCATAAAATACGAAGCAAAGAAGTTTCCGCCCTCGAGGTGATGGAAACCGCGCTCGAGCGTATCCAGAACACGGATGCTCGGATTGGGGCGTTTCTGAGTTTGACCGATGATGCCCTCAGTCGCGCTCGAGCGGTGGACGCAGCGCTGGCACGCGGGGAAACCTTACCCCCACTGGCAGGCGTGCCGATTGCCCTCAAAGATAACCTCAACTTTGTGGGCAGCCTGACCACCGCAGGCAGCAAAATGCTCGAGCGCTACCGCAGCCCCTACAATGCTACCGTGGTGGGCCGTGCGCTGGCGGCGGGCCTGATTCCCATTGGCAAAACCAACCTAGACGAGTTTGCGATGGGTAGCACCACCGAAAACAGCGCCTTCCAAAAAACCCATAACCCTTGGGACACCACGCGGGTTCCTGGTGGGACTTCGGGGGGCAGTGCGGCGGCGGTGGCCTCGGGGATGGTTCCACTGGCTCTAGGAACCGATACTGGCGGCAGTGTGCGCCAACCTGCGGCGCTGTGCGGGATTTTGGGATTTAAGCCAACCTACGGGCGCATCTCGAGGTATGGGGTGATTGCCACCGCCTCGAGCCTGGATCAAGTGGGCGGGATGGCCCGTTCCACCGCCGATCTTGCCGCGCTGTTGGACGCGATTTCGGGACATGATCCGCTGGATTCCACCAGCCTCGAGGCTAAGCCGCAGTTTACGGTGGCCCTAAACACTTCGGTGTCTGGAATGCGCTTTGCCTATATCAAAGAAGCACTGGGAGCGGGCAACTCGAGCGGAGTAGCCCTCGCCCTCGAGCGGGTTCGCGTGGTTCTCGAGGGGCTGGGAGCTACTTTTTCCGAGGTCAGTCTCCCCTCTTTGGCCTACAACATTGCGGCCTATTACATCATCAACACCGCCGAAATCAGCTCCAACTTGGCCCGTTACGACGGCATGGTCTACAGCCACCGCAGCCCCGCCCCCGACTTCAATAGCTCGATGAGCCAGTCTAGGGGGGAAGGTTTTGGTCTCGAGGCCAAACGCCGCATTTTGATGGGAACCTACGCCCTCTCGAGCGGCTATTACGACGCTTTTTATTCCAAAGCCCTGAAGGTACGTCGCCTGATTGCTCAGGATTTCGCTCGAGCCTTTGAAACCTTCGATGTCTTGGTCACACCCACTTCGCCCAGCGCGGCCTGGAAGTTTGGGCAGTTCAGCAACGACCCCTTGGCAATGTACATGATGGATGTGGATACGGTCAGCCTGAATCTGGCGGGCTTGCCTGGCCTGTCCATCCCTGCGGGTTTCGAGCTGCAAGAGGGCAAAACCCTGCCGATTGGCATTCAGTTTATTGCCCCGCTGTTGCAAGATGAGCGGCTTTTTAGCGTGGCCCAAGCCTTTGAAACCGCCACCTCGAGCGAGTTTTTGAAGATTGCGCCGTAATATAAGTAACTCAAGTCACACAAAAAACACAAGTGGTTGCCCCATTTTCTCCATAAGTGGCCCTTACCTCGAGACCACTTTAAAGCTAGACTGATCTTCACACTGAGGTTTTGGCTCGAGTAGTCCCACAATCTCTACCTATCCCAGAAGGAGTTTCAAAAATGACCGTCACCCAATCCAAAACCGCGCACCTCCTCCACCTCGAGCAAACCTACGACAGCGGGGTTTACAACAAGCACCAAATCGTGATTGCCAAAGGCAAAGATGCCCTGGTTTGGGATACCGATGGCAGGGAATACATCGACTGCGTGGCGGGCTACGGCGTTGCCAACATAGGCCACAGCAACCCCGATGTGGTGGCTGCGGTGATTGAGCAAGTACAAACCCTGATGTGCCTGCCCCAAACCCTGCCCAACGACAAACGCGCCGAATTCCTCGAGGAGTTGGTTTCGGTGTTGCCCAAAGGTCTCGAGCGGGTCTTTTTGTGTAACTCGGGAACCGAGGCGATGGAAGCGGCGAAAAAGTTTGCCATCACTGCCACGGGCCGCAGCAAATTTGTATCCATGAAGCGCGGCTTTGCGGGCCGCACCTTGGGCGCGTTGGCCTTTACCTGGGAACCCAAATACCGTGAACCCTTTGGTGACGCGGTGGACAATGCCAACGTACAATTTGCCAGCTATGGCGATATTGCTTCGCTCGAGGCTGCCATCACCGAAGAAACCGCCGCTGTGATTATGGAACCCATCCAAGGCGAAGGCGGGGTGCGCCCTGCCGACCTCGAGTTTATGCGGGCAGCGCGGCGCATCACCAAAGAAAAAGGGGCTTTGCTGATTTTTGACGAGATTCAAACCGGTTTTTGCCGCACGGGAAAAATGTTTGCCACCGAGCATTTCTGCAATCCCGAGTGTCCAGGAAAAGAAACCTGTGTTTTTGGTGCGCTTGAAGGCTGTGCGGCCCCCGACGGCATGACCCTTGCCAAAGCAATGGCGGGCGGGGTTCCGATTGGCGCATTTGTGATGAGCAAAGAAATCGCAGACAAAATGCCCAAGGGTGGACACGGCACTACCTTTGGCGGCAACCCGCTAGCAATGGCGGCGGGTTTGGCAGCGATTCGCTTTATGAAACGCGAAAAGCTTTGGGAACAAGCCGAGGCCAAGGGCAATTACTTTATGGAAAAACTGCGGGCCATCCCCTCGAGCAAAATCCGCGAAGTGCGTGGACGTGGCCTGATGATTGGGGTGGAGTTGAAAGAAAAAAGCGCTCCCTACATCCACGCCCTCGAGCATGATGAAGCGGTGTTGTCCCTGCAAGCCACCCCGCTGGTGGTGCGCTTTTTGCCCCCGATTGTGATTTCCTACGAGCAGATTGACCAAGTGGTAGCGGCTTTCTCGAGGGTGTTGGAAAGCGTGAATCCCAAGGGCTAAGTCTCAAAGGCTAAATCTCGAGGGTTAAAACTCGAGCTGTACCCATAAATCTCCCCTCTCGAGCGCTCGAGAGG
>JANYFS010000192.1 GCA_025359705.1 Deinococcales bacterium
GCCAAGCTGTTTATCGAGCATAATTTGCACCTCGAGGGCTGGGAAGCTGCCTTACTCCTCTCAGCAATTGTCTCGGACACCCTGTATTTCCGTAGCCCCACCACCACCCCCCAAGACCGCGAAATTGCTGCGTATCTTTCACCCATTGCAGGAATTGCCGACCTCGAGAAGTATTCGCTCGAAATGTTTGCTGCCAAGAGCAACTTGGGCGATATGGCAGCCGCCAAAATCCTCACGCTGGACTATAAAGTCTTCACTTTTGGCGGTAAACCTTACGGCTTGGGTGTCCTCGAGACGACCAACCCTGGCTATGCTTTGGGTCGCAAAGCCGAGCTGCTGCAAGCCATGCAAGACGAAAAAGACGAAAGTAACCTCGAGGGGGTTTTGCTATCTATCGTGGATATTCTCAACGAAACCAACCACACCCTGGTTTTATCTGGCAGCGAAGCCACTTTGATCAAGGGTGCGTTTGGGGCCGATACCGTGGACGATTTGGCGGATTTGGGCAACCGCATCTCGAGGAAAAAACAGATCGTTCCTACCCTCGAGAAATATTTCGCCTGAATATTTCCCCTAAGTATTTCGCTTAAACTCTCCAGTTCCCCAGCTTCCCAATCCCCGCTCGAGGGGGTTGGGAACTTTTTGTTGGGTGGGTTACTCTAAGAGAATAGCAGGCAGATAGAAAGCAGGCAGATAGAAGGCGGGCCAAAGACTTGAATCATTTAACCGATGCCGAATTGATTGCCCTGTCCAAACGTGACGAGGTGGCCTTTGAAACATTGATGCGGAGGCATGGCCCCAAGGCAGCGGCTTTGGCCCGCTCTTTGGTGGGGGAGAGCCAGGTGGATGATGTGTTGCAGGAGGTGTTTATTTCGGTTCATCGCGGTCTTAAAAATTTTCGGGGCGAGGCGGAGTTTGGCACTTGGCTGCACCGCATCACCCTGAATGCCTGCTATGCCAAACTCAAACGGGTGGTTCCAGAAGCCCTCGAGGATTATGAACACCACCTTTCTTCGGATCAAAACGTGCAAAAAAATGCTGAACGCGCCCAGTTGCGTTCACTCATCGAATCGGGAATGCAAACCTTACCCCTCGAGCAACGTGAAGCCTTTGCCCTGCGGGAATTTTCGGGCCTCGAGTATGAATCCATTGCCGAGATCCTGCGCTGCCAATTGGGTACGGTCAAATCCCGTATCTCGAGGGCCAAAGCCAGCCTCAAAGAATTTCTGACTTCAAAAGGAGTACGCCCCTGATGGATAACCCTAAGGATGACCCCTGGGACAACTTGATTCGTGAGGCCAGCCAGCCCGACCAGCGCGATATGGCAGCGGTAGACCGTGCTTTGCTGAAAGTGCGGCAGCACAACCGCAAACACCAGATTTGGTTCCGCACCTTACAAGGTGGACTGGCTACCGCTGCCGTGGTAGCGGGGCTGAGCTTTTGGAGTTTTAGTCACAACTCGAGCGGCGGGGTGGTGGGCGAAGCCGAAGCACAATTGGCCTACGATGCCTACAGCGACGCGGCTGGAGGCTGGTAAAGGTGAAACGTGTTATTGTGCTGTGCCTCTTGCTAGCCTCGAGCCAAGCGCTTGCCACCGACCTCGAGGGGTTGATCAAGGCTGTGACCGAAGGCGGAATTGCCCAAGGCCAAGTTCAAGTGGATTTGGTATTTCCGCCCAACAAAAACCCCAGCAAAATCATGAACCGCTTACCCAACTTGGGAATTTTGCCCCAATTGGTACGGCAAAACTTTGAGGTCAGCTCGAATACCTCGGATACTTTTTTGGGCCGCGAAGTCAGTAAGCTCGAGCTGCATCCCAAAAACGTGGCTGCGGGGCAATGGATCTTTTGGATCGATAAAATCTGGAATACCCCGCTGGCCTTCGAGCAGCACAACTTTGAGGGCAAATTGCTGCGCCGCGCGGCTTATATTTCCCTCGAGGCGACCCCGCCACAGCTTCGCAAAAAACCCGAATTGCAAAACCCCAAAATCAAGCTGAACCGAGTATTGGGCAAAGTATTGCCCAACTTTACCCCGCCCAGTGGATTCGAAGCGGTGAGTCTCAAACGTGGAATGCGAGGCAAGCTCGAGACCCTCGAGCTTAACTTTTCGGATGGTTTAAATACTTTCCCCATGATCATTACCAGTAAAAATACCAAAGGTGAAGGCATCCAAACCCGCCGCTTGGGTGAGGTATGGATTTGGATGGTGGGAAGTTTTGCCAAAGGCACGCTCGAGAAAAGTTTGTCCAGCCTCACCGAAACCCCCGATGTCAATAACTTGGGAACTTTGGCGGATTCGCCAGATGCAAATAAATAAACCAGAAATAAACCAGAACAGCACATCCCGAACAAGCAGGACAAGCCAGCGGACAGGCCCGATAGCGACCAAGCCCCGTCAGGTGGCGCAGTAGGGTCAAGGCAGCCGTTCGGACTTTTTGAATAGTGTACAGCATGACGATCAAGCTCGCGGACGATCTCGAGGATCGAGGTGCTTAGTGCGATCTGCCGTACTGCATCCCATCCGTATCTTACAAGGTGCTTTTGGGTCAAGACTCCGTGGGTTTTCCACCCAGACCCTATCTTATAAATTTCCCATTCTCTTGAATCAGCACATCATCGGCCCAAATCTGGCCCCCATTTCGCAAATCACAAATCATATCCCAATGAATCGCGCTTTTATTCAGTCCGCCGCATTCGGCGTAACTATTGCCAAGCGCAAAATGTACTGTTCCACCAATTTTTTCATCGAACAAAATCTCTTTGCTGGGGTGCTGGATACCGTAGTTGGTGCCAATCCCAATTTCTCCCACAATTTTAGCCCCTGCATCGGTCTCGAGCGCCGCCAGTAGCACTTCTTCGCCTTGCTCGGCGCTGGCCCGCACCACTTTGCCTCCCTTCAGCTCGAGGCGAATTCCCGAGAGGGTCTGGCCCCCGTACACCGTGGGTAAAGCGTAATAAATCTGGCCCTCGGCACTGTCCTCGAGCGGGCTGGTGAACACTTCACCGCTGGGCATATTGCGTTGTCCGTCCGAATTGCGCCAAGTGCGCCCCGTCACCTTGACCCGCAGGTCGGTTTCTGGCCCCAAAACCCGAATTTCGGAAGCCCCCCGAATCCGCTCGATCAAATCTGCTTGGTAGGCCCGCACCTCGAGCCACTGGGATACAGGATCGGCATGATCCAAAAACATGGCCCTCGAGACGAAATCTTGGTACTCGAGCAGAGTCATATCGGCATTTTCCGCGCCCATTTGGGTAGGAAATAAGCTGACACACCATCTTTCCCTCGAGCGGGCATCCAATAGCGCTCGAGCGGCCTGAGCATAGCGCTGCACCCGACTTGCTTCCACCCGCACGGTGCTGGCCCTACTGGTCAAAATCGCAATGCTTGCGTCGATGCTTTGCATTTCGGCAATGCTGCTAGGGTGGTTGCGCTCGAGGACCTCAAAGGCGGCATATTTTTGGAACAGCGCCATTTGGTCGGGAAAAGTCAGCTTTAAAACGGGTTCGGCCCCCCGCTCGAGAACCGCCTGATATAACCGCTCGAGCAAGGGCAAGGCTTGGGTATTGCCGTTGATCAAAATGCGCTGCTTGGGCTGCACTGCAAGGCAGTAATCGGTCAGTAGGTCGGCGTGTTTTTGCAGCAATTCGGGAGACATGGTTTAGCTTAGCCCAAACTTCCAAAAAATACCCTCGAGCTGGGCTTTTAGGATGATTTATAGTCAATTCAAGTGCGCTCGAGGAAGGCGAAAAACACCGCTCGAGCGTACCTATAACTGCGCTTGTACACAATTTTTCTTCCCCCTCGAGCCACCCACCTCACTCAAATCCTCTAAACTGATCAGATGTCCAACCCGCCCCCCAAACCCACCAAAAACCCCTCGAGCGCCACTGGGGATGGTGGGCCGAGCCGTAGCCAAAAGTTGGCCCAGGCCCTCAAGCAAGTTCGCAAAATTCAAGAAATTCAAAAAGAAGTATCCCAAGCCGCCTCGAGGGATGCCGCAAAAAGCAGTTCCAAAGGCAAAAAAACAGGGGGTAAAGTTCACCATCCCTTGCCCGAAGCGCCACCCCCCGATAAAGGTTTTCGGGATATGGACGGCGTGGTGCATACCTTTCCAGAGAGTGGCTTGAAGCGTTTAGCGGCTCAGTTGCTGTCTGACAACAAAAAACGTTGGCGCTACCGCCCCTATACCTTTCCGCTGTTTACCCCTTCGGGCAGCGAACAAGAGTGCCATTTCGACTTTCATATCTACGACAATATGAGTACCGTAGTACGGCTGATTACGGTGGTTCCTTCGGAAAGCCGCGAGCTTTGGGATCGTTTGGGGCGCTTTAAACGCCAATACACCATGTATACCCATGAGGTTTGGACTGCCGAACAGTTATCGGCTCGCTATGGGCGCAAACGGTTGGGTTTTTAAGACCATTTAAATAATTCCTCAAATAACTTTTTAAACAACCTTTCAAACAACCTTTCAAGCAACCTTTCAAGCAACCTTGTGCAAACCGCTTTACACCCTGTAGAACCCTGTAAAACCCTTTTGGAAGTGTTCAAAAAATAGCTCGAGGGAGAATCCCCTTTATTTTCCTTGACGAATATCTCACATTTGCTTAATCTGGGTTCGGGTTCTGCTGAACTGCTCGAGAATTCTACAAAATTCCACAAATACCTTCCAAAAAGGTTCCGAAAGGGCAATGGCGGTTTATGATGCTCGAGAGACTAAAATTCATGAAGATAAAACCAGGACATCCATACCCGCTCGGGGCCACGCTCGAGGGCAAGGGAGACCGTAAAGGGGTAAACTTTGCGCTGTACTCCGAACATGCTACTCGGGTGGAACTTTGCCTTTGTGATGCATTTGGGGCCGAACGCCGCATCGAGGTACGCAACCAAACCGCCTTTGTCTGGCATGTTTTTCTCGAGGGCATCGAAGCGGGACAGTTGTATGGCTACCGAGTATACGGCGAGTACGCTCCAGAGCGTGGCCTGCGCTTCAATTCGCAGGTACTGCTGCTAGACCCATACGCTTTGGCAGTTTCTGGGGTGGAAAACTGGGACGCGGGGATGTTTGGCTATGTGGTTGGGGGCAAAAACCAAGACCTCGAGGTGCAAACCAAGCCGCAAAATGGCGTACCCCTGGGGGTAGTGATCGATCCCAGTTTTGATTGGGGAGATGATGCACCCCCGCTTGTGCCTGCCCACTGTTCGGTCATTTATGAAGCCCATGTGCGGGGCATGACCATGCTGCACCCCGAAGTGCCTGCTGCGTTGCGCGGAACCTATTTGGGCATCGCTTCTGACCCGATTATTCGGCACCTCAAAGAATTGGGGATCACCACCCTCGAGCTGATGCCGGTTCATGCCCATTTGGATGACCGCTTTCTGGTGGAAAAGAACCTGACCAACTATTGGGGCTATTCCACCCTCAGCTTTTTTGCCCCAGAGGTACGTTACGGCAGCCGCAGCACTTTGGGCGGCGAAGTCACCGAGTTTAAGCAGATGGTCAAGAAGCTGCACCAAGCGGGCATCGAGGTGATTTTGGATGTGGTCTATAACCACACCGCCGAAGGCAACCACATGGGGCCGACCCTGAACTTTAAGGGCATCGATAACCCCACCTATTACCGTTTGGCGGAAAATCCTCGGTACTACTTCGATACCACCGGTACGGGCAACAGTTTGAACGTGCGCCATCCGCAAACCTTGCAACTGATTATGGACTCGCTGCGCTACTG
>JANYFS010000222.1 GCA_025359705.1 Deinococcales bacterium
CTGTAAATCTGGGCCAAACGCGGGCCGTGGCGATAGGAATGGGTCAACTGCGGCAGCGGACTCGAGTTGGCAAACAACCGCAAAAAAGAGTCCACATCAGCATTGCGAAAAGCATAGATCGACTGCTTGGGGTCGCCGACCATTTGGGTTTGGGGCAGGGCCAAGCGTTCAAAAATCTGGGCCTGCTTAGGGTTCACATCCTGAAATTCGTCCACCAGCAGCATCTGATAGCGTTCCCGAATACGCTCGAGCAATACATTTTGCCCACACAAACGCAGGGTTTGCTCTTCCACATCGTCTGGATCGAGGCTGCGCCCCGCTTGTCTGGCCCAAGTTCGGCTGGCAATGCGGTTGTAGAGGTTGAGGAGTTCACTTTCAAGCGTGGTATTTTTATCCGCTTTGAACGGCCCCTGCGCCCTCGAGTGCCGTAAGCCCCACAGCACCTTTAGGGTGCCGTCCCAACCCAAATTTGCCAAAAGGTGCTTGCCACTGGTGTGATCCTCAAAAATAATGCCCGCCAAAACCGCACTGGCAGCGTCGGCAAACAAAGCATCCGACTCGAGGGCATCGGTGTTATCGAAGTGCGGATCGAGGCCCAAATCAGGGGCGCACAGTTTGAGCAGCTTGCGAAAAAACCCGTGAATGGTGGTGATGGTGGCCCCGCCCACCTCGTCCAGCGCGGCTTGATAGGCGGGCAACTGGGCGGGGTACACCTCGAGGTCGAAATATTTCCCCGTTTTCAGTACCTGCCGAATTCCCGCCTCGAGCCGTAAGCGCAAATCCGCCGCTCCAGACTGGGTAAAGGTGACTACCGCAATGCGCCGCAGCGGAATATGTGGCAAGCTCCGCAACACATCCCCCACAATCGCGGTAGTTTTACCCGTACCAGCCGAAGCCGCTCGAGCCTGAAGTTTTGGAAGGGTAGGAGAGGGGAGTTGGGTAGTCATAATGGTTTTGGATTTTGAAGCGATGCACAAAGAGCTAGAGGCAGGTTGTCAATTCGCCTGCCTCATTATGCTTTATTATGCCCACGTATTTTCTTAAATGTGTTCAACTCGAGCGGAATTAAAAACTGCCCTCGAGGGTATCTTTGAGTGAGCGCCCATTTTCGGGCGTGTCCAAGCGGGTTCGTTTGGTGGTCTCGAGGAATTGGGTGGCTTTCTCGAGCGACATGCGGTGTTTTTCCTGCAAAAAAATCACCAGAGATTCATCCACTTTTTTGGCAGAAATACCCGTAGTCAACAGCTTCAACGCCATCGTTTTGAGGGTGCGTTGAAGTGCTTCTTCGTGACTGCGTTTGGCTTTGAACCACATTTCCCCAATCTAAAGCAAAACTTCTGGAATAAATGAAAGATAAGTTCCTCCCAGTTATATTTCATTTATTCTCGTAAAGCTCGAAATCTTCCATGTCTTGAATAGCAACTTCTTTGTCCTAGCCCGATAGCAGCACCTTTCAAAAACTTCTCGAGCCTAGCCTCACCTCAAATAGCCTTAGAATCCTAGAAGAAATGACCACCCCTACCCCTTCCCAAACCCCACCTTGGATTCTGGCCTCGAGCAGCCCGCGCCGTAGAGAATTGCTCGAGAAAATCGGTGTGCAATTTCGGGTGCGAACCGCGCACAGCGAAGAAATTTCGCATCAAAAAACCCCCGCCGAGATTGTGCAGGATCTGGCAATGCAAAAGGCGCTGGCAGTGGCAGCCCTCGAGCCACAGGCCCAAGTTTTGGCAGCGGATACCATCGTGGTACTGGATGATCACACCCCACATTTTGAGATTTTAAACAAACCCGCCCACTCGAGCGAAAATAGGGACATGCTCGAGCGGCTTCAAGGGCGCAGCCATGCGGTGTATACGGGGGTGGCAATGGTCACGCCCGACGTGCGGGGCAGTGCTTTTGAGCGCACCGAAGTGCATTTCCGTAGCCTCTCTGCGCTCGAGCTGGATTGGTATGTGCAAACGGGCGAAGGCTTGGACAAGGCAGGCGGTTACGGCATCCAAGAGAAGGGAATGCTACTCGTGTCCAAAATTGTGGGCGATTATTTTAATGTGATGGGCCTGCCGATGGTTCAGACCCTCGAGCTGAGCCGCAGTTTGGGCTTGGTTTTGCTAACAGATCTGGGGAATCATGGTTTTTAGCCGTTTGCTGTGGGTTTATGGCGGGCTTTTGATTTTAAGTTTGGTGGTCACTCGTTTTGTACCGCCGCCCTCAGTAGCCCTGACTAGTGGAATCAGCCCACTGACCCGTTTGGGACAGAGCAGTGTGCAAAATGTGCGGCATCTGGTGGATGGGTTTATCCTCGAGCGGGATCTGGGCAGCAAATATATAGCTCTGCTCGAGCAAAACCAAACCCTGACGGGTGAAAATGTCAAACTGAAAGCCCAGCTCGAGGTGTTGCAACAAGCCACCCAAATCATGCAGCAGCAATCCCCCGCGTTGGTGGCAATGGCCCCCGTCATTGCCCTAGACCCCAGCCCCTTGCTGGCTCGAGTGACCGTGCGGGCAGGAACCGACCAAGGGATCACCCGTTTTATGACCGCCACGGTTCCTGCGGGGGTGGTGGGCCAAGTGATTTCGGTGGGGCGCAACGAATCGGTGGTACTGACCCTAATCGACCCCGAATCCAAAGTGGGTGTGACCATTGCGGGTAAAGGCGGGCGCGGGATTGCCTCTGGAGTGCGCCCTGGGCGGTTACGGGCCGAGTTTCCCAAAGGTACCCAAATGGCAATCGGAGACCGCGTACTCACCTCGAGCTACGGCGGGGTTTTCCCCTCGAGTCTAATGGTTGGCATCGTCGAAACCGTCTTACCCCCTGGCCCCAACTCTTTGGTACAGGTCATCGTCATCAAACCCGCAGTAGATTTCCCCAGTCTCGAGTCTGTAGGGTTGCTGCGTGCATTGTAGCCCTCGAGGGGGCTTGTTACTCCAATTTAGGGGGCAATGTTATAAATATGTGGGGTAAAAACTATGTGGAATAGATATACGAATAATGAAGTGCCAGAAAGTCATGAAAAGCGTAGAATTATTGAAGATTCTTTTTGGAATATGGATTGTGATATGATTAATTTTTTGATGAATCTATCAAGTGATACAAGTGAAGATGAATTTGTAAGAGTTTCCATATTTGAATACTTATCGGATTATCCGATCTTTGATTGTATTAATATGCTGAGTTTTAGTAAAATTTTAGAAAAAGTATGTAATGATAAAAATGATTCTCATTTAGTTCGACAATTTGCTTCAGAGTGTATTTATATATTTACAAGTACGGAAATTTATATAGAAGGATTGGAAGATATTATATTGAATGATGAAGACTTAGCTTATAATATACTTGTTCCTATACTTATTCCTATACTTATTCCTATACAAAGAAGTGGGCCTATAAATAAAAATTGGAATTTACTGATTAATAGAGTTATGCGGAGGTCGAATGATAAAAAAATTATCGATGTGTGCAAAGAGATTTTAGCTAAAGTATGATTTGTATTTGCAGTTTTTTGGAAATATTCCTTTAGCTTTCCGCATTTCTCCTCGAGACTTTAAACAATCCCCTCGAGCCAAAGCAAAAGCAAAAAAATCTCGAGCGTAATACTTTGGGTCTTTTTCTCGCCCTCTCGTTTTCCCGCCCTCGCGCTCTCGAGCCTTTCCCCCCTCGAGCGCACAAACTTTTATTTCAAAACACTCCAAACTCGAGCAAATTATCATTCACCCGCATTTCTATTTCGCCCCGCTCGAGCAGTTCGGTGAGGTGGGCGGAAACTGCGCTGCGGTTGAGCAAAACGTTGGCAGGTTGCTGCATTTCTAGGCCAAAGGTTTGGCAAACCCGCTGCAAAATCGTGTCGATGCTGGCGGGTGGAACACAGGCCACTTTGACCGCTCGAGTGGTGGTTTCCAGCATCTCGAGGTTGCGCCGTGCCAGCTCTGCCAAATCTGAGGTGGGGCTGCCGTGACCGCATAGCACGGTTTCGATCCCCTCGAGCGCACCTAACATTTGCACGCTTTCTTTTTGCAAACGGCTGTCCATACAAAAACTCATCGGGTGCTTTTGCAAAATCTCCGCGCCAAATAGGGCATCGGCGGCGTATAAAAAACTGCCCACCCGCACCGCGTACATCATGCTGGCATGACCCGCCACCTCGAGCAGCTCGAGCGAAACCCCTGCAATTTTGCATAGCCCAGGCTCTGGCGCAAGGCGGGCATTGCTGGCGGGAGCCATCAGGAATTTGTTTTGCAAAATTACGGGCGGACGCGCTCCAAACAAATAGATTGGCTCGAGGATGGGATAACGCAAAATCGCCTCCTCGAGCGGGGGTGCGAACACCTTGATTTCAGGGAATTTGCTCTCGAGGTGGGCATTTCCACCAAAATGATCGGCGTGGCTGTGGGTGTTCAAAATCGCCCGTGGCTCGAGGGCTTTTTCACGCAGTGCCTTGACTATTTTTTTGCCATGATCCGCGTCCAGGCCGCTGTCCACAATCAAAGCGCCGCCGTGTCCATCCTCGAGAACCAGTACATTTACGCCGCCTGCCAAATAGTGAATTCCTGGGGCCAGAGTGTGCAATGTTTGCGCCATGCCACACAGTTTAAGGCTTTGGATACCGTCGCAGTGACCCCTCAAAAAAGCATTTAAATGAAATTTTCATGGAATTTTCATGAAAACTCTGAAGATTTGAACCCAAAGAGTGTCAAAGAACTTACAATGATTAGGATGAGAGTGTAAGTTATAATGCAATCCTACCCGCTCGAGGGGTGTGTTTGTAAGTATTTTGTAGGAAAGGAGAATTTATGATCACCATGATGAAACGTTCTGTAAAGCTCACTTTGAGACTAACCTTGGCACTGACCCTGGCGCATATTTGGGCTGTGGCTCAGGCACTCGAGGTGGAGCAAATTTCGGGCAAGGTTGAAGTCTTGCAAGGCACATGGCAAGCTCCACAGTTGGCGGTTCCGCTGATGGCTCCACTGCGAACGGGTGCGGGTCGGGCCAGTCTTAAGATGGGTGACGGTAAAGTTTTGGTAGCAAGCCAAACAATGCTTCAGGTGATCAATAATGAAGTTTCCTTGCAAAATGGACAAATTTATCTCGAGGGGCCACTCACGGCCTTTGTTGCCAAGCATCATATTCGGCTCGAGGCGAATAGCAGCGCCAGAATGGATTTTGTGGCGGGTGGGCAACGGGTGGTTTTGCTTTCTGGTAAGGGCAATGTCTATAACGCGGACACCAAAAAAAGTGTACCGCTCGAGCCAAATAAAAGCCTGAATACCCTAAACTTTACCCTCAGCGATTTCCTCGAGCGTGACCCGTGGTACACCGAAAAATGGGTGGGTTTGGGCGCGGCGCAATTGGCGGCGTTCAAAGGAACCGTCGAGGTGCAAAGCAGCACCGACTGGAAACCCATGATTAAAAACCAGCCCCTCGAAACCGAAGGGCAAGTGCGGACGGGCAAAGATAGCTGGGCCGAGTTTGACTTTGCCGATGGCAGTTATTTTCGGCTAGGGGCGCAAGCTCTGCTCAAAGTGCTGGGCATCGAAAAACTCGAGGGGGGCAAGCGCCATTTTGTGATGTCACTCGAGCGGGGCAGTGCTTGGAATGTGGTAGCAAAAGGCAAAGGCGGCTATGAAATGCGTACCTCCACTTTGGTAGCAGGGGTGCGCGGCACGGTGTTTCGCTTCGATGAATCGGGCTTGGTCAAGGTGATCGAGGGCCAAGTGGCTACGGTTTCGCCCTCGGGCGAAGTACCGATCAATCAGGGGCAACAGCTTGAGAAAGGCCAAGTTGCACCGCTTAAACTCGATGCCTCGGATAAAACCAACCTCGAGCGGGATGCTGAAAAGAATGCGCCTTTGCAGGTACAACTCAACTGGCCCGAGGCAGGCGTGCGTAAATCGCTCGAGTTCAATGTGATTGCCAACTCGGATGCTCAGGTCACTGTTTCGCTCAATGGTCAGAGCGCAAATTATCCACTTAAGGCGATAAAAAATAAAGGCACATTGAGTGTGCGTTCAGAGGCACTCGAGGGCAAGCTCGAGGTTAAAATTACCGTAACTAAAGCGGGCGAAAAGCAAGATTTTGTGCGTGAATATCAAATTGACCGTACCAAACCCATACTTAAAGATCTCAAAGTCATTTTAATGGACGGTCAACGTTATATTTCGGCAACCCTCGAGGATCAAAGCCCTGTTATCCTCAACTGGCGCTATTTAAATCGCTCCGAATACACTTCACTCGAGTTGAAAGCGGGTGCTTTTTCGGTTGTGTTGCCAGAGCGCACAGGAAAAATTGTATTGCAGCTTAAGGATGCTGCGAACAATTTGGCTACTTTCTTTGTAGATGTCCAACCCTAGCTCGCGTCTATCCGTAAAATCCTGATTCTAGTATCTGTAAATTACGTTCCAGCACATCCACAACACATCCATACCACAGCCATAATACAGCCATAACACATCCTACCCAGCACAACTGCGCTAACCCACGAGATACCCCAATTTATTATGAAAACTACACCTAACCCAACCCCCACTCCCCGCCATGCTTCAGGACGATTATTAATCCTGATGGCAGCCATTGTGCTATTTGGGATCGGGGGTTTTTTGGGTCTTTTTGCGCCGCTCGATCACTTGGTCTGGGATGCTTGGACGCGCTGGATTCCAAGCCAAAAAAATAACCAAGTGGTGTTGGTTGCCATCGACGAACGCAGCCTGACCAAACTGGGGCGTTTGGGCAGTTGGGATCGGCGCGTGTATGGCACGGTGGTCAAAAATCTACTCGAGGCGGGGGTACGTGGGGTAGGGGTGGATGTACTTTTTCCCGAAACCACCCCTCAAGATGCACAAATCGCGGCTATTTTTCAAAATCCCAAAGTGGTTTTGGCAAATGCCACCTTGTACGGCGAGCAAGTGGCTCAAAATCCCAACTTTAGCAAGGCCCGTTATGGGGCAATTTTGGTGAACTCCAGCCTCGAGCGCGTGGTGCGTCAGTACCAGACGGGCTACATGTTGGGCGCAACTTTAACCCCCAGCTTGCCCCAAGCACTCTTTGGTACAGGCCCAGTGGATACCCGTTCGCAGTACATTCGTTATGCAGGTAGCCCGGGGCAAAGCTTTAGCCAATTGTCTTTCTTGGATGTACTGGAAAGCAATGTGCGTTATGGCAACTTGCAAGATGCCACCGTACTGATTGGGGTGACTGCGGCGGGCCTCGAGCGGGATCAATTGCTGACCCCCTATTTACAAGGCGACCCTTTACCCCTGATTAGTGGCGATCCTTTACCGATGTCGGGAGTGGAAGTGCAAGCCAATATTTTGCACACCCTGCAAATTGGCTCCTTTACCGAAATTTCGGTGGGGTTGGCAGTGATTTTGGCCTTGGCCCTGATGATCTTTTTTGCCCTATACGCCTCGAGCCTATGGTGGATGTTGCTGAGTAGCGCGGGGGTTTTACTGCTGAGTGCAGGTTTACACCGCTTTGGGATGGTGTTGCCCACGGGCGCTTTGGTTTTGGCTGCACCTATGGGTTTTGCACTTTATAGCTATTTGGCACTGCGGGATGTCTCCAGTCAACTTGCCGAGCGTTTGCGTCAGTTGGGTGAAGGAAGTGCTTCGGGAGCGGCCCAAGTTTTTCAACATTTGGCTTTGCTTCGCAAAGTGGATCACCGCCTAGAACTCGAGCGGGAACAGCTCAATTTGCTGATTCACCATGTGGATCAACCGCTTTTTTTGGTGGATTTGGCAGGTGTGGTGCAGGTCAGCAACCCCAGCGCTCAAACCATTTTGCAAGCGGGTCAAGTCCTGGGTGACAAACTACAAAACCGTTTGGGCCTCAAACCGGGCGAATTCGATTTTGATGAGCTGCTCGAGTCGGAAGGTCAGCTCGAGCTGTTTACCAGCGAAGGGGTACTTTCACTCAATGTGGTACGGCAAAATGGTAAGCCTCGAGCAGTGGTGGGGATGTTCACCAAAGGCAGCCGCATGACTCAGGTAGTGGTGCAGCAAGGCCAGCAAAA
>JANYFS010000248.1 GCA_025359705.1 Deinococcales bacterium
TCACGGCCCGAAGGTTTGATGCATTGGCAAGGTGGCGAAAGGGGCGGCTGGGTGCAAGGAAAGGCGCGGTTCCCGTGAGTTTATTGCGTGACCGTGATCGTTCCCGAGCTAGTCTCGAGGGTGAGGGTTCCACCTTTTTGGTCGGTTGACCCACTGTTTGACCCACTGTTTGACCCACTGTTTGGCTCGAGGGAAGTTGCGCTAAATTCGGAGTCGTCTTGGGTGATTTTGTATTGGGGCAAGGTCAGCTCGAGCGAACCATTGGAAGTGGAACCCTGAATGTTAAAACCTGCGGGGTCGGTAAAACCTAGCACCTCGAGCGAACCATTGGAATTGCTGATGCTGTTTTGTGAACTGCTGGGGAAGGTCACATTTTCCAGCGACACTTTGCCGTTGGAAGTGCTGGCTACAATGCTGCCCGAAACCTCCCGAATATGGATTTGACCGTTGGAAGTATCCGCTTCGACTGCGCCTTGGTTCTTCTCGATGTTGATATGACCATTGGAAGTCTCCAACTTGAGTGCGGCCTCGCCCGTGTTTTGGGTGGTGATACTCCCGTTGGAGGTGTTGGCCTCCACCCCCAAGGTTTTGCCCACAATGTCGATGGGGCCGTTGGAAGTCTCGAGGTGCAAGGTCATATCTGCGGTCAGTTGCACCTCCACAGTGGCCCCGCAATTGTTCCACCAGCCTGAGCAAGGTTCGGCTTGAATGGTGTACTGATCAGATTCGCGCTTTTGCTGCACCTCTGGATTTCCTACACGGGTGATGGTCACAAGGGCCACCTCCCCTCGAGAGACTTTGATGGCTCCGTTGTAGATTTTAACCTCGAGGGTGGTCACGTCGCTCAGATCGGGCTTGGTGGTTTGAGTGATCGGGGTGTGGTCTCGAGAAAAGCCACCAAACAGCGATGAGAGCGGCCTGAACGATGGGGCGGCAAAGGCCAAAGAACCAAAAAAAATAAGGGCTAGAGCGGTACGCATGGTAGTTTCTCCGTTTGAGATGGTATTTTTTCGACTTCGCAGAATATTAGGCGCTCGAGTCTGGCTTTGGCATTAGATTTTACGTGCTGGGCGGGTTTAAAACCCTCCGCTACCCAATTTCTTGCTCTGTAGTCTCGAGCCTGCATTTCAATCGCTCGAGGGTTTCAGTATCCCAAAGCACCCTTGGGATGTCTTCAGCCTTTTGGATGATCTGGATAAGGTGATCTGTATCAACGGAAACCGAAAAACGGATCACGCAAAACGAACACCTACTCGAGGGGAACCGTAACCCGAATGCAGGTTCCGCGTGTGGGAGCAGTCTCGAGGGTATAGCCTGCGCCGATGGCCTCGGCGCGTTCACGCATGGTGCGCTGTCCCAGATGGCCTTCAAAACTTTGGAAGCTGTCAAATCCAATGCCGTTGTCCCGCACCTCGAGGGTGAGGTTGCCATTTTGCAGGGTCAAACTGAACCATAGATGGCTGGCTTTGGCGTGTTTTACCGTGTTGTGGGCAGCTTCTTGAACAATTCTTAGCAGTGCCTGTTTGACCTCGAGCGAAAGATGGGGTTCGTCGCCCAAATCGGTTGTGACCTCGAGGGAGTAGCGCTGCTGGAGGGCTTCAGCTTGTTTTTGCAGGGCCGAGACCAAACCTTCCAGCTCGAGGGCTTCGGGGCGCAGCTCAAAAATTAGAGCACGCATTTCCAGCATGGCGGCCTCTGCCAGTTGCAAGACGTACTCGAGAGGAGCGGAAACCTGCGCGGGATCGCGCTCGAGCTGGGTTTTGGCAGTGCGTGCGCCCAAGGCGATGCCGTACAGCGCCTGCGAAACGCTGTCGTGTAGCTCTCGAGCCAAACGGTGGCGCTCCTCGAGGGCGGCGGCATCTTGTACGGTGGCAATCAAGCGGGCATTTTCCAAACCCAGTGCGGCTTGGGTTGCTACCGCCTGCACAAAAGCCAATGCCCCCCGATCCAAACGCACACTCGAGGCCACCATCAGCTCGCCCAGGGTGCTGGCAGTAGCCTCGAGCGGAATGTGGGCGAGGTGAACCCGTTCGAGCTTGGAGAAGGTATCGGGAGCTTCCAGCAGCGTGATCAAAGCCTCCTCCGAAAAACCATACGCAGCCCGCACCGAACGCACCGCCCCCACAAACCTCGAGTCTGCCAAAATAAAGGCACAGCCCAGCGCAGGAAGAGCGCTCGAGACTGCCTCTGCCAAAATTGCATAAGCATTCGGGTTCGCTCGAGGGATGGAGGATGGGGAAAAAGGTGGGGTGGAATGCAAATTTGCCGCGCTCGAGGCTAGAGAAAGGGCTTCCACCCGCAGTCGCTGAAACTGGGTGTCTTGAGAGGTATCGGTCAACATAAAGCGGGCCATCTGCCCCGCTGCCAAAGCCATCGCATTGATCGCTCGAGCCGAAAGCATGGCTACGCCCACGCCAATCACAAACAGTGCCACCGACTGAACGGGTGAAAACAGGTGTCCAGAATTAAGGGCAAAGTCATTAGCAAATCGACCAAAACCATTCGGCAAAACATTTAAAGCTGGAGCCAATAGCAAAAACCCACTGACCGAGAGCAAAGCCACCGTCAGGGTAAAAGCCACACTTCCCACCAGCAATTTGAGCAGCAAATAGGCCAGTGATTTCCAGAACAAAAGCTGTGCCACATAGTCCCGCGCCCATTGCAGGCTCGAGGGGCGTTTTGTTATCGGGGATGAAGTTGGATCGGATGGGCTGGGCTGGGGCGGCATTTCCAAAAACACAAACCGCTGAGCCATCCCCCGCTCGAGGGCCGCATACCAAGCCACCAGATGTACCGTTCCTAGCAAAATAGGAATACCGATCAGGGTAATTGCCAATGCTGCGCCCAGCGCAAAGCCCAAAATCAGGGTGATAAAGTAAAGGATGCCCAACGGAAAAGAGAGCAACAAATAAAGCGTGTTGGCATAGGTACGCCAGCTTAAAAGCTCTTTAAAGTCATTTTTGAAATCACGGTTCTGTAGCTTTCTCCTCGAGCGTAAAGGTTTGGCACGGTGGGATTTTTTCACCTCATGGTTTACCTCGAGGGGGAGATCAGGATTTGAGTTGGGTGGGTCTTGCCGCTCGAGGGCCATAAACTGAGTTTAACCTTTGTCTGGTGCATTCTGGTCTGAATTCTGGGGATCTCTTTCAACACGCTGGAATTGCAGATCTGCGCTCGAGTTCCCCTCGAGGGCTGCGCTGGGCTGCCCCAGCATCCACAAAGCCAGCCGTGCTTGCCACTGTGCAAACAGATTCAAAACCCGCAAGCTGATCACAGTTATACCCAAACCAATTGGAAACAGTGCAAAGGATTCAACAAAATTGGGCTGCCAGCCACCGATACCAATGCCCCAATGATCGGGCGAACAGTTTGGGAAACCTGCAAAGACCCGCAAAAACCACAGGCTCGAGCAATTCAGCGATTCTAGACTCGAGAGCAGATAAAACACGGGCGCACCCAGCAATGCCACACTAACCGACAGCAACACCACTGCCAGCACAAACGAAGCAATGCCCAGCGGAAACTTTAGCCACAAATAACCAAAACTGCTCCAGAATTGCGGGCTGCGGAGGTAGCCGCGCAACCGTGTCAACTGGCTTTGCTCGGGGTGGGTTTGTGATTCAGGCTCGAGTGAGCTGGGGGTTTTAATCAATACTTTTAACCCCAACACCGCAACCGCCATTTTGCGCTCGAGCCAGGCAAAAACCCATATCAAACCCACCGTGCTAATCAAAATAGGGATGCCCAACAGGGTGACAG
>JANYFS010000276.1 GCA_025359705.1 Deinococcales bacterium
CCCGCAACAAGCTACTTTGCGGGAATTTACCACGGCAGGCCACACAGGTACGCTCGGGATAGGTGCGTTTGGGCTGGGGAAGATCGCTCGAGTCAGTGTTATTTTCCCCTCGAGGGTCTTGATTAGATTTTCGTTTCTTCCCCATTTACGCCACACCCACTTACACTAAATCACTCGAGATTACTCGAGATTACTTAAACTCACTCGATATTTTCGCTGACTTCAACTTCACCGCTGGGGGTTGCAGTTGCTACAGTTCGCGCATCTTTGAACAATGCCTCGAACGCAGCGTGGGCGCTGCCTTTGTTGGAACCACTGGCTTCCTCGAGGGCGGCCTGTTGGATTGCCAAATCCAAATCGCTGATCGCTTTGGTTTCTTTGAGGTCGATGCGGTATTCGGTCAGCTTGGCTGCCAAACGCACATTTTGCCCACCTTTACCAATGGCTAGCGACAACTGATCGGGCATCACCGTAACGTGCGCCTCGTTGGTATCGGGAACCACTTCGATCAGGCCCACTTTGGCGGGTGAAAGCGAATTGCGAATAAACTCTCGAGCGTTGGAGTCCCACAAAATCACATCGACCCGTTCACGGCCTAGCTCGCTGGTGACGGCTTGAATGCGGTTGCCACGGTGTCCAATGCAGGCTCCAATTGGATCGACATTGGAATTGCGCGAATACACCGCCACCTTGGAACGCTGACCCGCTTCACGGGCGATGGCCTTGAGTTCCACCGTACCATCGGCAATTTCGGGGACTTCTTGGCGCAGCAAATATTCCAGCAGTTTTTCATCGGCACGGGAAGCCAAAATGCTGGGCCCACGCGCAGTTTGGCGCACTTCTTTGAGGAAAATCTTCACTCGAGTGCCGTTCATCAGGCGCTCGCCAGGAATTTGTTCTTTGGGCGGCATAATGGCTTCGCCGTGGCCCAAATCCACAAACACATTGCCCTTATTATCCATCCGCACCACTACAGCGGTAATCACTTCGCCTTCGCGGTCTTTGTATTCATTAAAGACCACATTGCGTTCGTTTTCACGGATTTTTTGGGTCAGGGTTTGTTTAACCGCTTGCAACGCAATACGGGTAAATTTCTCTTTTTCCACGTAGGTCAAGAGTTCCATACCCACTTCAATGTCAGGATCAATCTCGAGGGCATCGGCAAGATTGATTTGTACATTGGAATTCTCTACTTTCTCCACCACTTCTTTAACAATAATCACCTCGAGTTCACCACTTTCGGGGTCGAGGTTGACTTCTACACGGTGGTCTTGCGCTACATTTTTCAGGTAGGCGTTTTGCAAGGATTGCTCGAACGACTCGATCAACTGATCCTTAGAAATATTGCGCTCTTGGGCTACGTCCTTTAGCGCATCGATAAAATCTTTGTTCACAGTAACTCCTATTTAGTTGTAAGTAATCCAGCTTTGAGCGCATTAAACACGCTTTTACTTTCTTACTCTATTACGCTTAACTTACCTATGGCTCGAGGGGAATTCCGCAAGTTCTGCGGTAAATTGCCCCAGCTCGAGGGTGATCACTTCTTTGGTCTCGAGGACAAAGGTAATTTTGGGATCTTCGATGCTTTCGATCACACCCGTAAAGTTTTTGACCGTGGATCTGACTTTGGCTTTGAGGCCCAGCATCCGCTCGAAATGGCGGATTCGGGTTAGGGGGCGGTTTGGCCCAGGCGATTCAGTCTCGAGGCGGTAGGGGTTTTTGAATTGATCCAACTGATCCAGCTCGAGGCTAAGGGTTTTACTGACCATCTCGAGGTCTTCGATGGAGATGGGTTGTTCGTCCAGGCGATCAATGCGAAACACCAGCACCATTGTTCGTTGGGCATTATTCATTTGCAACTCGAGCAACTCGTATCCGAGCGGCGCAAGCAGTTCTTGGGCAAGGGCTTCCAGATTCAAAACGGCCCTCCTTTTTTGGCTCTAGTTTAGGGTCTGATTGGTGGTCAGAATGAAGATTTTTCCCGAATTTTAAGGGGATGAGCCTTAAGCCCACCCCCTCTCAGGAATTACATCAACTAAGTAGAGTATACCGAATTTTGCACTTTTTGTCACCTGTACGGCAAAAGGCTTATTGTGATGGCAAAATTCTTGGTTTAGACTGATTCCACAACCTCCCTTGTGGGACTCGAGCGCGATTCCCGAACCAAACTTTGTTATTTGTCATTCACATTGTGCCACTACTTCTCGAGGGGGTTGGTTCTTTTTTGTCGTTCGTTTTTCGTTTTTCGTTACGGATTTTGTGGCTCGAAAGTGGTATTGAGCTAAATTTTTACCCGCCCTTCGGGAGAGCTACGCGAACCTGCAAGCATGGGTGAAATAAAGATTGTTCCACTCGAGCTTTTTCTTACGCTCTTACCCTCTTACCCTCTTACACTCTTAAAAACCATGCCTACTACCGAAACCATCACTCGAGAAGATATTGCGTTGTTTATCAACGCCTGTTGTGTTGCCACGGCTCAGACGGAGTTTTATAGTTCTGCGCTCGAGCAACGGGTGTCGCTCGAGTTTTTGCATGAATACATTTGCGGGAATTACCGTGAATTGTATGCACACGCTTTGAATGCGGGGATCAACCATTTCAATATGCAAGAGATTGTTTTTGGGTTGCTCTCGAGCGGGAAATATTGCCCCGATGGGCTGCGCCCCAGCGAGAATGAATTGATTCGGGTGGGATTGCAAAAGTTGCCGCCGCAGCGGGTTTGGAAGCTGTTTGAACGACTCCGTAAAACGGGGGTGAACAACCGCCGTACACGGGCCACCATTCGCACCTTTATTGCCAGCCGCAAAGATCTGGCCTTTGATGCGGTGAAATACCGCCACAAACTGCGCTCGAGCCTGATGCACGCCCATATCAATTTAGAAAAAATTCACTCGAGCAACACTGTACCCATGCGGGAAAAAGGGGAACTCGAGCGGTTTTTGTTTGAGCCGATCAAAATCAGAAAAAAGGGCGGGAACAAAGACTATGCCGCCTTCAAAACCCCACTGCTCGAGCAATTTCGCACCGCGCACTACAGCCAAGAGGCGCTGTACCACTTGCCCTACTCGATTGCCGAGGTATTTGCTGCCAAACACGGCATCCCACGGGAGCAGTTTTTGGCAAAGATTGCCCCGCGCATGACCGAGCGGGAAAAGTTGCGGCTGCAAGAGAAAAGCGGGGGCAGGCTCGAGCTAGACCCCACGCGGCTAAGCCTGACCGAACTGTGTGTCTACCTGCTGAGTATGCCCCTCGAGGAACGTTTTGGGCGTAGGCTCGAGATTGAGCATTGGCTTAAAAAGTCGTGTGGAATGATCAAAACCTTTCCAACATTGTCGGGCAAGATCGCTTGTGTTTTGGATAACTCCTATTCCTCGAGCGGCTCGAGCCAGAAGAAGAATCGACCATTGGCTTTGGCTTGGGCAGTGCATATCTTGATTAGGGAAAGTACCGCCCAAAATACCGTTCACGCTCTTCCCTACCGCGCTTTTTGGACTTCGCCCATTGTGGATGACCTGTTGGTTCATGCACGGGGCCAAAGCTGCATCACCGAGCGGTTTTTGGATGCCCTCGAGTGGGGAGCCACCACCGTGATCATCGTGTCCGACGGGGTGGAAAATGATCCCGCTCGAGCCTTTGAACCTATTTTGGCGGGTTATCGCCGCATTGCCGAATCTTTGGGAGGCTGTGCAAACGTGATTCACCTCAACCCCATTTTCGATGCCGAACTGCTCGAGGTACGCTGCCTTGCTCCAGAATTGCCCGCTTTGGGCCTGCGCGACGGCGAAAACCTAGCCTTTACCCTCGAGTTTGCCCGCTTTTGTGGCGGTGTAGGAACCCTCGAGGAGTTGTGTGCATGGCTTGGGAAGGGAGGGTGAACCCCATGCAAACCCACCCCCAACTCAACCTCACGGGCCTGACCATGGCCCCCGCGCAGGTGTATGGCGGGATTCGTTTGGTTCCGCTGCTTCGTTCGCTCGAGTGCCGTGATGTGCGCCTCGAGCTGCACCGTTATCAAGAAAAATTCGCTCGAGTGCAACTGGACGAAAAACACACCGAATATTGGGGCTTTGTGCCGCATGGTTTGGTCTTGCGTTGGGGGGAAAAGGATACGCTCGAGGCGACGATGGGAGCGCAGCTCAAAAAGGTGGACAACAAGCGCCAAGATTGCCAATGGTTTAGCACCCAAACCCTGCACCGCATGGTCAAGCGCGAGAGCAAAAATGCCCTGCGGATGTTGCCCCTGCACTTGGCCCTCGAGGGGTTTTTGGCCCTGCAATTTGGCGGCCCCAAAATCGCTTGGAAAGAATACAGCCGCTTTGCCCTCAGCCACGGTTTGGGTTGGCGCTCCGAGACGGCGGTGCTGGGGAAGTCGATTTATGGCTTCGAGGAGGCCCTAAAAACCTTCGAGATTCATGACGGGCAAGTCGGGGTTTTGGTTTTTGTGGCGGACAAGTTGGCAAGCGCGGTGGTTCTGCCCTCGAGCGCCGATTACCGCATGTTGCACTACAGCTTGCTCGAGGATTATTTTGGCGAACTGATCTGGCGTTATGCTTTGCTATACAGCGATCCACAGGATTTGGAAGTGCGACCCGACACCAGCCAAGCCCAAGATCTAGCAGGTTTGAGGTTGGCCCTCGAACGAGCCAAGCAGCACTGGGCGGACTTTGCCCAAAATGTGATGCTGCAAGATCTGGTGGGGCGGCCTTTGATCACGCAAAAGGTTTATGAGGTGGCTGGGATGCAGCTCGAGCGATTTACCACCGAGCTGGACTCGAGCCAAACCAACACCATTGGGGAGTGTCTGACTCGAGCGGACGGCGAGCTGTTGTACCTAAAAACCTTCCAACTCTCGAGCACTCAAACCGAGCGGGCCTGGTTATTGCGGCATCTGGCGGCGCACGACTGGCACCTCGAGCGGGCGGCGGCAGCCATTCCCCTGAGCTTTTTCGCTGTGATTTTACGGCTCGAGCGGGCAGGCTTTGGCTATTTGGTCAAACCCCATTTGCTCGAGGAGGCCAGGAGGAAGGGGTTCTAGGGGTTTTGACTGCAATTCGCTCGAGAGATTATGAAAAGAATAACTTCAAGAAAGTTTTACCTCCTCGAGCAGATGTGGGTTTAAATCTACACGGTTTCGGGTTCCATTCCCCGCCACAAAAATTTGGAAACCGTACCTTCAAACTCGAGCGGGCGCGGGGTTTTGGTGGTGTTGCAGTGGGTGTCTAGCTCTTGGCGGGCATCGAATACAAAGCACGTTCCATCGTAATCTTCTTCAGCATGTTCCATCTGCTGGAAGTAATGCAAAATCCCCCCCTCGAGCTGTAAAATCTCAATTCCCCTCGAGGCTAGCCACGCGCTGGTTTTTTCACAGCGAATCCCACCAGTGCAGTACATCGCAATGGTTTTATCTTCCCACTGCGGCAAATGCTGCTCGATGTATTCGGCAAAATCCCGAAAATTATCCACCCCAGGGTTAATTGCGCCCTTAAAATGCCCCAAGGTGAACTCGAAGGAATTTCGGTTGTCGATCAAAATCACATCGTCGTGCCCGATCAGTTCCCGCCACTGCTGCGGCGCAACATCCACCCCTTTAAAACGGGTGGCATCCACCCCCGCAATGCCCAGCGGCACAATCTCGGCCTTCAGCCGAACCCGCAGCCGCTCGAACACTTGGGCGGGGCAGGTACTGCGCTTGTACATAAGGTTAGCAAAGCGCACATCCCCCTCGAGCGCCTCCCGCACCTGCTGCAACTGTGGGTCTGTCCCGCACAACATCCCGTTGATTCCTTCCTGCGCGACCAAAATCGTTCCCAAAACCCCCGCGTTTTGGCACAACTCCTCGAGGTTGGCGGCAAGTTCTGGGGGGTTTTCCACCCGCACAAAGCGGTAAAAAGCATCATGAAATAAAGCAAACACGCCCTGTAGCATACAGGGTGATTGTAGCCTACAGGGTGATTGGATACAGAATTGAGCTTTACCTCTCGAGCGCATATTTGGAGATCCCCCTTGCAAAGGTCAGGCTCAAGGTATTATATTGGGATTTAGATTTGTACTCAGTTCAATATTTATCTCGAGTGCTTGTGATTTTTCTTCACAAATAGGTCAGAATTCCAAGTTCTGTAACTTGAGGGGCTTGACAAATCTTCTTGGAAGTGGTTCCATATAGATAACCAAGTAATCATCACAGATCCAAACCAAAGATCTCAACCGCGTGCTGGAAAAAGTTTTGGGTAAACCTTACTTTTAGTTCTCCTCTATCACAATCCCTGTTATCATCCTGTCACAATCTTCCTGCGATGTGCGTTTTCAGAATTCTTTTCTGAATGCGCTGTGCTTTTTGTGCGCTATCCCCTCGAGCCGAACCCCCAATCTTCCCAAAACCTTACCCAGAACTTTTAGGAGTTACCATGTTGAAATTTGCCGCTATTCCCTCTGCGCTGGTGTTGTTGACCGTATTACTCTCGAGCTGTGGAAGCCAAACCACGGTTCCCAGCGCAGTAGATACAGACTCGAGCCTGACCGATCAAAGCCTGACCAGTGCCACTGCCGATTCGTGGCGGCAGCAAGTAATTTATTTGGCACTGCCAGACCGCTTTAGCAACGGCGATGAAACAAATGATTCTTTTGATAACATGCGCGAAAAGGGCATCAACCGCGAT
>JANYFS010000291.1 GCA_025359705.1 Deinococcales bacterium
CGGTAATTTTACCTTTCTCATCAATTTCATAACCTAAGTTGCCCACTTTAATTTGGTAAGGTTGGGGAACGTAGGTGATGTTACATCCACTTATAACTCCTGCCAATAATAATGCCGAAGCCAATCCCAAAAGTTTCTTCATAATTCGACCTCCTTCTCGAGTTCCTTGAGTGATGGGTTGAGGATATAAAACGCTAAGCGCTTCATCCCCGCCAAAAAGTCCACATTTTCCACAATCACATCCCTCCATTCTTCCGCTTTTTCCAACTCTTTTCCAGCTTCCCCCATCAGGCGGGGTTGAATCACGGCTGGAGCGAAATTGAGAATTCCTTTGACTCCTGCATCAACCAAAAGTTGGGCCGCTTCTTGAGCTTTTTCGGGGGGGACTGCCAAAAACCCCATATCAATGGCTTGGCTCGAGGTGGCTTGACTCGAGACGAATTCTGCCAACTGATTGCTGTGCAAAACCGTTAGACCCCGAATTTCCTGACCGACGATGTTGGAATCTACATCGAACAAACCCCGAAAACTAAATTCGTATTCGCTGGCTCCTGGATAGTTGGCAATCGCTCCACCCAAACGGCCCATTCCCAAAATCACTACGTTCCAAGGTCGAGTGAGACCCAAAATACGCCGCAACTCGCGCTTGAGAACATTGACGGTATAACCCATTCCTCTGGTGCCAAAGCGCCCAAAATAGGCCAGATCTTTGCGTACCTGAAAAGCGGAAACTTGGGCCTTTTCCGCCAAATGCTTGCTCGAGGTGCGATTGACCCCTTGTGACTCGAGTTTTTCCAAAATTCGCAGATAGGTGACCATCCGTGAAATGGTAGCGCTGGGAATGTTTAGGGCATTCATTGCCATAGTATTTCCAGAACTTGCCCATGCCAAAATCCATACCAAAAACCTTTAACGCAAGGCAAAAGAATCAAATCCTTGTACCGCAAGACGCGATTTTGCGCCCTCGAGGTTTGCTTCGGAATACGGCCCAACCACGACCCGCATCAAACCGTCTTCGTTGGTGCGAACCGATGCGGGAAATCCCGCACTTCGCAGCTTGTCTACCAGGGCATCCACGCTTGCTTGCTTACGGTAAGCGCCCACCTGCAAGGTAACGGGGCCACTATTTCCCAGAGCTGTTTTGACTTTGGGGCTATCAGAACCAGCAGGTGTATTAGAAACAGCAGGGGTAGCAGGTTCGGCTGTAACGCTCGAGCCTGAAGGTGTGGTTTGGTCGGGTGCAGGTGTTTGATCCACTAGGGGTGTGGTGGAGGTGCTAGGTTTTGCTACATCCGTAGCAGTGGAAGTAGTATCGCTCGAGGGTTGACGTGAAGGTGCATAGATAAACAGATTGCGGTGTACCCTCGAGATGTCCACCAAAGCGGTATTGGCATCCGCACTGTTGTTGAACGGGCCGATCAAAACCACTTTGGTATCGTCTTTGCTGGGCAAGACGTAGGCAGGGTAGCCTCGAGCTTCTATTTTGGCGGCGACCCGTTGTGCTTCGGCATCGGAGCTGTAAAGCCCCGCACTAATACGGTAATCAGCTTTGGTGGGAATGCCGCTGCGCGAAACACTGACACGGGGCTGTGCAGGTGGGGTGGGTTGCTCAGTAGTGGGTGTGGTGATGGGTGTGGTGACAGGTGTGGTGATGGGTGTAGTAGCGGTAATACCCGTAGTACCAGAAGTGTCGGTAGATGTTTGAGGGACAGATTCGACAGGTTTTGGTGTGGGTTTTTGCGCGGGTTGAACAGGGGCCGCAGGAATGATGGGAACGCTCGAGGGCGGGGTTTCCACAGGTTTGGTTATGGTAGAAGTACCTGTAGAAGTACCTGTGGTGGTATCTGTACCGCTCGAGTTGTTTGAATTGCTCGAGTTGCTCGAGGGCGTAGGGATGGTAGGTGTAGGTGTTTGAACAGTTTCGACTTTGGGAGTTGTACTGGGTGCGGCAGGCACAGTCTGCGGCGTGCTAGCAGGGGTTTCAGTGCCGTTTGGATCAGTTACATTGTTTGCCACAACACCATTTTGTCCACCCAGCAAACGACCACTTCCACCCCCCATCAGAACCACCACAAAACCGGCGATCAAAATGAGGATGAAAAGTACGATCAACAAATCGGGCCAATTGCGCCTCAACCAAGTCATTACTTCGCTTTTAACTCCTTGTTGGCAGGGGTATAGCCCAAGTTAGCGGATTGTTTGAAGGCCGCCTTGGATTCGGTGTCGCGGCTGAGGTTACGCAAAGCCCAGCCTAAGTTGTACCAAGCCTGAGCATTGCTAGGGGTAACTTTGACCAGTGCATCTAAAGTATTTTGAGCTTCGCTGTAGCGGCTGGCTGCCAAATACGCAGCGCCCAAATTGGCTTGCACCAAGGTATTGCTGGGGTCCAGCTTGGCGGAACCCTCGAGGGCGGCAATTGCCCCTGCATAATCCTTGAGTGAATAACTGCTCAAACCCAACCAGAGTAAACCTTCGGCACTGTTGGTGGACTGCAAAACCCGCTTAGCAATGCCGTATTGCTTACTACGGTAGGCATTTTTACCCGCAATCAAGTTGGCAGTTGCCAGATATGCGGGGTCGGTGGTCAATTTGGTGACGGCAATGGCAGATTTGTAGGCTTCGGCAGCATCTCCCTTGGAATCTTGCACCAGTGCAAGAGCCAAAGCAGTTTCGGGGCCTGTGGGGTTGGACTTGGCGGAGGCATTGAAGGCAGCTAGTGCCTTGTCCATCATTTTGGCCTCGAGCGCCAAGCGTCCCAATTGGTACTGAGCAATGCTGTTGGTGGGGTTAAGTTGGGTTGCTACCTCGAGCGCTTTCATGGCCTCGGCTTTGTTGCCACTGCTGAGCAACAACTGAGCTTTTTTGTAGACCAAAGTGGCACGGTCGGCATCGGGGATGCTGGCTCCAAGCACGCGGTCAAGTTCACGGATTGCTCTCGAGGTGAGACCTTGGCTCGAGTAGATGTCAGCAACCAGCAAGGTGGCGCGGGTATTGTTGGGGTCTTGGGCCAAGACTTTATAGGCGTAGGCCATTGCGTCGCCCACTTTACCGCTGTCCACTTTGCCCTTATCGGCTTTTTTCTCGTTTTGATAGAGAATTTCGGCGAGGGAAAGGGCCAACGAAGCATCAGCGGGTTGCAGATCAAGGGCATCTTGGAAGGTTTTAGCGGCCCCTGCCGAGTCCCCTTTAGCGACTTGCAAAGCAGCAATCGAGCGGTAGACCGAAATCAATACGCTGGGCAAAACACGGTCTTTACCGACTTTGGCGGCTTCACCCAGTTCGGTAAGGGCATCGTCGGTGCGACCCAAACGGGCCAAAACCACGCCCAAGTTGTAGTGACCCTCGAGACGGCTGGGGGCCAAACTTGCCAATTGGGAGAACTCGAAACGAGCGCCAATCAAGTCGCCCTGGTTGTACATCGACAGACCCAAACCGAAGTGAGCTTCAAAATTGCGGTAATTCAGCGCAATGGCGGATTCGTAGGCTCCTTGAGCTTCTTTGTACTGTTTGGCATCCAACTTGGAGCGACCCGCATCAAGCTGGACTTGCTGCTCGGGGGAGGGAGGGGCGAAGGCTTCCATCTCTTTGAGCATGGCTTCGGTTTGGGCATTCTGGCCCTGAATCTGGCCCGCAGCCTGTTTCGCCTTATCCAAAATGGATACGATGGGCAGGTTGGTAGTGGTGGCTGCGTCCACAGTGGAACCAACTGCAGTGGTGGTCATCATTTCGGCAGCGGTTTGAGCGTGTGCGGCAGTGCAGGCTGCTAGGGAAAGAAGAGCAATCCCTGGCAGCAACCTGCGAACGTAAAGAAGTTTCGATATAGACACTGTCCCTCCTACGCGACGTTTCGACGTGCATTCATCTTAGCATTCTTAGCATGGGGCGGATTGAAAGAACTTATCCCGTTTTAATCTACTATACTGCACGCCTTGACAACGTGAAAATTTTTATTCGGTGGGCGCGAGTTCCCCAAAGCCCTCGAGTATACCCAATCCCCCGTGAGCGTATGGGTATACTCGAGCCATGAAAAACCTGCTGATTACAGGGGGCAGCCGAGGCATTGGCAGAAGCATTGCGCTGCTAGCGGCCCAAAATGGCTACAACATCGCCATCAATTATGCCAGCAACCCCCAAGCCGCCGACCAAACCCTGCAAGAACTGGCCCAATACACCGCCCAATACGGCATCAAAGCCTTCCCTGAAGCGAAAACGCCGGACGAAGCCAAGGCCAGCATCCGCGAGACGCTGATCCGTCAGCGCGCCTTGAATGACGCCCGCACCGCCGCGAACGATTTTGCCCAGACGGTTTTCACCAAGGAACCCGCCCGCCCCGAAAACCTCGTTGCCGCC
>JANYFS010000303.1 GCA_025359705.1 Deinococcales bacterium
CTTTATTTTATTTTATTTATTTTATTTATTTTATTTATTTTATTTATTTTATTGGCTCGAGGGTCAATCTTTTACAAATAACGAATAACCCAACATTTTTAACGGAATACGAATAACGAATAATGGAATACGAATAACGAACAAAGACCCCTACTTCACCCCAGCCATCAACAATCCCAACTTCTCTTCAGTGGCATCCACTGCTAGCATTTCGCCCATGATTTCACCTTCAAACATCACCACAATGCGGTCTGCTAGGTTCATGACTTCGCCCAAATCGGCGCTAACCAACAGCACTGCCAAACCCTTGTCCCTGGCCTCCACAATGCGGGCGTGGATGTATTCGATGGCCCCGATGTCTACCCCTCGAGTAGGCTGGCTGGCGACCAGGATTTTGGGTTGGCGGTACATTTCGCGGGCCACAATAATTTTTTGGGCATTCCCACCCGAGTAGCGCCCCGCAGGAAGCTCTGCTGAACGGGGCCGCACATCGTAGCGGTTCACCTGCTCGAGCGCGTGGGCATGAATCCGCTCGAGGTCGAGAAACCCCAAGATTCCTGCAAATTCTTTGTGGTGGTGCTGTCCCAAGATAAAGTTCTCGGCGGTGGACATATCTAAAATCAGGCCGCGTTCGTTGCGGTCTTCGGGGATGTGGGCTACCCCTGCTTCGGCAATGGTGTGGGCATTGGCTCCCGCAATTTTCTGTCCCAGATAGCGAACCTCCCCTCCCTCGAGCGGGATCAAGCCCGTGATGGCCTCTACCAATTCGCTTTGCCCATTGCCATCAATTCCCGCAATGCCCAAAATCTCGCCACGGCGCACCGTCAAAGAAACATTGTTGACCACCCGCTTTTTATTGTGGTTGGTGATCACCGCGTTTTGTACCTCGAGGGCTATTTCTTGCGGGTTGGCGGGGTCTTTTTCCACCTTCAAAATCACATCGCGCCCCACCATCATCCGCGCAATGATCTCGTTGGTGGCTCCCTCACGGGGGATAGTTCCAATCATTTTGCCGTCGCGCAGAACCGAAATCTCATCACTAATCTCGAGGACTTCGTGCAATTTGTGCGAAATAAAAATTACCGAATTGCCCGATTTGGCGTAGCTGTCTTTGAGAAACTTGAACAGCTCCTCGGTTTCGGCAGGGGTTAAAACGGCGGTAGGTTCGTCCAAAATCAAAATCTTGGCCCCACGGTACAGCGTTTTTAAAATTTCCACTTTCTGCTGTAAACCCACGGGCAAATCCTCGATCTTGGCATCAGGATCGAGGGCAAAATTAAATTTCTCGATCAATTCTTTGACTTTGGCCCTAGCCTTGCCAAAATCCACCGCCAACCCCGACCTCGGCTCGCTGCCCAAAATCACATTTTCGGTGACGGTCAGCGGCTCCACCAACATAAAATGTTGATGCACCATGCCAATCCCCCTCGAGATGGCATCTTTGGGATCATGCATTGGGGTTAGCTCGCCGTCCACCCAAATTTCTCCGCTGGTGGGTAGTTGCATTCCATAAATAATTTTCATCAGGGTGGATTTGCCCGCACCGTTTTCACCCACCAAAGCGTGAACACTGCCCCACTTCACTTTGAAACTGATGTTATCGTTGGCAAGCACCAGCGGAAACTGCTTAGTGATACCGCGTAGCTCGAGGGCATATTCGCTAGACATGGTTCCAGTATAAGGCAGCTCGAGTAGTGTTGGGTGGTTGCTCGAGTTGGATTTGAGTTAAGTTTGAGCTTGCTTTGAGGGTGCAAAATGAAAAAATGCCCCAAAGGGCATCTGATCTTTAGGGTAAAGATTTACTGTTGTGAAAGTGTACCAATGATCTTAAACATGGGCAAGAACATACCTGCCACAATCATACCCACGATAATCCCCAAGAACACGATCATAATCGGCTCGATGGCTGCGGTAAGCTGCTCAATCGCTTCATCCACTTCGCGGTCATAGTAATCCGCAATCTTCTTGAGCATATTGTCAACCGAACCCGTTTCCTCACCAATGGCAATCATCGAAACCACCATAGGAGGGAACACAGGTGAGACTGCCAAAGAGTTTGCCATCTGATCCCCACCAATCACTGCATTTTTGCAATTTTCGATGGAATCTTCCACAATCGCGTTACCTGCCGTACCTTTGGTAATTTCGAGCGACTCGATTACATTCACACCGCTCTCGAGCAGCAAACTAAAGGTGCGAGCGAACGTAGCGATAGCGCTTTTTTGTATCAAGTTACCCATTACAGGAACTCTCAATTTAATCGCATCAACGACACGACGACCACTATGAGTTGCATAGTATGAACGGTATATAAAGACAATAATTGCGATGATAATAACGAGAAAGATTAATTGATTTTGTAAAAAATTTGACACCGCAATTAGAAATTGAGTCAGTGGAGGAAGCTCTGTTTTGAGTTGATATAGAATTTGAGCAAATTGTGGAACAATTGTAGTTAGCAAAAAGTAGCTAATCAGAAGAGCAAAAGTTAAAACAATAGTGGGGTAAGTCAGAGCGCTTTTGATTTTACCACGCATTGCTAAATCTTTTTCCAAAAATGCACTGACCCGCTCGAGGATACTATCCAAGTTTCCCGAAACCTCACCCGAACGAACTAAGTTGAGAAACAGTTTGGAAAAAACCTTGGGATATGCAGCAATGGACTCGGAAAGTGGGGAACCACCTTCTACATTGGTACGCATCTGCTTGACGATCTTTTTAAGTCCTGGGTTTTCCATCTGCCTTTGCATGATGTTGAGGGACTGTACCAACGGCACACCCGAACCAATCATAGTTGCCATTTGCTTGGCAAAAATTGCCACATCTTTGAGGCTAGGTTTAGAGTCGAAGCCGGGAATTTTGATTTCGCCTTGCAAACCGGTTGCAGGAGCTTTGATGGAAACGATGAAAAGTTCGCGCGCACGCAGGGCGTTGCGGACTTGATCCATCGTATCCGCTTCGATGCTGCTACTTACGATCTTTCCGCCACGGTCGCGTACTTTGTATTCGAAGACAGGCATGGTGATAGTATAGAACTTTGCGGGGGCAATGTGCTGTATGGAAATCGATACTTTAAATACCTCGAGCGACTTCTCGAGCGACTTATCAAGGGCTATTCACGCCTCGAGGGATGGGAAACTGATTGCGGTGGTCACGGACACGGTGTGGGGATTGGTCGCAGACCCGCACAATCCAGCCGCGCTCGAGTGGCTATATCACAGCAAAAAACGCCCATTTAAGAAGCCACTACAGTGCTTATGTGCCACCCTCGAGGACGCACAAAACCTCTGTGATTTGAGTAACCCTCGAGCGAAAACGGCTTTTGAGCGACTGCATAAGTTTTGGCCTGGGGGTTTGACTTTGCTTTTGCCCGCACACTCGAGCGTACCCAAACCGCTACGCCCGAATGGAATTGTGGGGGTTCGCATTCCCAACCACCCCATCACCCTCGAGTTATTGAGTGGAATGGGAGGATACGCCGCGTGCAGTAGCCTAAATTTGAGTGGCGAACCCGCCATCATCCTCGAGGTAGAAGCTCGAGCGCATCCTGAGCTTTATGATTTTATTTTGCCTAGCGGCGATGCAAATGGGGTTGCCAGTACAGTTTATGATCCTTTGAATAACCACATCATTCGGCAAGGCCAAATTACGCTCGAGCAATTACACAGGGAGCTGCTGTCATGAGCGTTCCCGCTAAAAAACCCGTGACCAAAGCGCATTTGGAGCAGGAAAATCTCGAGCTGATTGGGTCTGCACTTTTGGCGATGGGCAAACCGGTATCTGTGGCAGAGCTAGCGAAATTGCTGGAACTTGACCTCGAGACCACGGCTTTTTTGGTGCAAGAATTTGAAAAACAACTCGAGCGCAGTGGGTTGGGCTTTGCCCTCGAGCGGATTGCGGGTGGCTTTCGTTTGATTGTGCAAGCCCACTTGGTCGCCAAACTGACCCCACTTTTGGCCCCGCCTGCCTTGCCCAACTTGTCTCAGGCTGCCCTCGAGGTATTGGCAGTGATTGCCTATAAGCAGCCGATTAGCCGTGGAGAAATCGAATTGATGCGTGGAGCCAGTGCCAGCGCCCTGATCACCTTGCAAGAGCGCGAATTGGTCAAAGTAGTGGGGCGCAAAGACAGTGTGGGGCGGCCCCTGTTGTATGGAACCACCGCCAAATTTTTGCTCGAGTTTGGGTTACAGGCACTTTCGGAATTGCCACCGCTCGAGGGGGATGCTTTTTCTGAGTTCTTGCGCGGCTGATTGCGCTTGAACATGATGAATTGACCATGCGTGATAGAGGCTGACCTCGAGCTGATTTTGTGGATCTATCTTGGGGAAGGCAGCGGATGTCCCCTCCAACGCCAGATTTTCTCACAACTTATTGTGGTGCTATGAACCGCCTCTGGGCGGATTTTTTTTGCAATAAAGCTCAAGAACAGCCACTAAGGTTCAATAGAGTTTTGGAATACACTTTTTTGGGGAACATTATAGGCTCGAGCCACGTACAGAACCCCAAGTTGGCTCGATTTTCATCTCGAGCGGGTACTGTAGGAGTCCTATGTCAGGTTTTGATGTCACAAGTATCGTCACCGCACTTTCTTATCCTGGAATTTTTGCGATTGTCTTTTCAGAAACCGCACTACTGGTAGGGTTTTTCTTGCCAGGAGACACTTTGCTGATTGGTGCTGGAGTGCTTTCGGTAGGGGAAAAAGCCATTTTGTCTTTGCCTATTGTGATCCCCACCATTATCACCGCAGCCATTTTGGGAGACACCACTGCTTTTTTTCTGGGCAGACGCTTTGGCCCCGCCCTGTTCAACCGCCCACAAAGTCGTTTATTCAAACCCGAATATGTCACCCAAGCTCGAGGGTTCTTTGACAAATACGGTAGTCTAACCATCACCATTGCTAAATTTATTCCTGTGGTGCGGGCTTTTGCCCCAACGATGGCAGGAGCCAGCGGGATGCCTTACTCCAAATTTATTGGGTTTAGTGTCTTGGGTTCGGTGCTGTGGGGCGGTGGCCTGACCTATTTGGCCTACACCGTAGGTAAATTGATTCCCCAAGATCTGCTCGAGAAGTATGTTTTGGGCGGCGTGGGTGTGGTTTTGCTGGTAGCAATTTTAATTTCGGTGTTTACTGTGATTACAGGGCGACGGGTACATTAGTAGAAAGTGTTTTGTTATTTGGCAGGTGATTAGTGATCCTTCGAGGGATTGGTCAGATGAGGCATAGACACTCGTGGGAAGAATATGCACGTTTTTTGTATCAAATCATTGCAAATTTATAAGCATAATATTACGATGTTTGGTTGGTTAACCATAGCTTAGCCAGATCAACCGAAGTGAAAAAGCGAATTAAATTGTGTTTCTGATGTTCAAAAATCAATTCACGCACTCGAGGGCCGTATTTTTGAGGATTTTCAATCACAATTGCAACATAGATATGATGGTTGGTGAATTTCTGAAATGCTTCTCCTGCAATACCCGTTTTTAGTTCAAAGAATTCTGGGGACAATTCATTTTCGGTCAAGAGTAAGGCACTCGATCCGAAAACAGCACCCAGCACATCCGAAAGATCATCAATGGAGCAAATTTTGATATTGGCTTCTGCGGCGATCACGATTTGAGGCGGTAGATTCATAGGGTTCACCTAACCACATATTTAGTTGGTTTGCTCGAGCAGTAGGGGCTGAAAAACGCTTTTTTCGCTCGAGTTTGGGCCAGCTTGGGGATCGCTGCGCTCGAGTTTGGGCCAGTCGCGCAAAGCGCCTTGCATATCGTTGCGGTGGCGTAACAAAAATTCTTGCACTCGAGCCATGCTCAGGGTTCGTTCGGGGATGCGGGAGGCAAAGCTCTGGGCCAGCTCGAGGTCGATTTCAGGAAAAAAGCGGCGCAGCATGGCGGCGATTTGGGCGCTTGAGGCGTTGTCGATCAAGATATGCAAATCACAGCGGCCTGGGCGAATCAGCGCGGGGTCGAGTTTTTGGCGGTGATTGGTGGTCATAAATACCATACACCCTTGTTGAGCCGCCACCCCGTCCAGGGCATTGAGCAAGCCCGCAAAACTGATTTTACTGCCCGAACCCTCGGGTTTTTCGCGGCCTACAAAAACCGCGTCGATGTCCTCGAGTAGCAAAATCGAACGGCTGGGGAGGTTAGCAAGCAACTTGACCAAACGCTCGTCATCGAGCAGCAGGCTTGAGAGGTTGAGTGGACACAGGTTCAACTCCAGCGCACCCGCCAGTGCCGCTACCAAGCTGGATTTTCCGTTTCCTGGTGGGCCGTGCAACATGTAACCACGCCGCCAAGGAATCCCCATTTCCAAATACCACTGTTCGTCTGCCAAAAATGCCTTCATGTCCAACATCAACCGCTCGAGGACATCTTCGGCATACACCAGGCTCGAGAGGGGGCGCGGGGTGCGGCGCTCCAAGATGTCCCAATCGTCAATATCGGGCCGCCACAGCGACAATTGTGGGGTTTCGGGTTTTACTGCCACCAGGTATGCCTGAGCAATCAATTGCTCGAGCGCCGAGCGATTCCAAAAAGGGGTAGTCAGGGTGAAAGAGCGCTCGTAATTGCTGCTGCGCCCCGCATACATCTGCCCCTCGAGCCGCCTCCGTTCCGCCTCCAGCACAAAGAGCCGCTTTTGAAAGCGCAGGGTATAGGTTCCGTCAATCGGAGTCAGCATGGCCCGTTGTTCGGAATGTTTTCCGCTCGAGACCAAAAACCCACCTTCTTCATCGGCATCATGCGCCGAAAGCTCGAGGGTACGCATTTTTTTACTTTGTGGCTGAGCCAACACCCAAATTCGCAACCAGTCGTAGGCATCATCTTTGGACTGCACATGCACGGTCAGCATCACTCTCGAGTAAACAAAAGTGTAAATTTGGCGCGGAACCATGCGGAGCCAAGCGGCAACCGCGCCAAGTATCATCAACACCAGCCCACCGCTGGCAAATTGGTTTTGTGAAAGGGCTTTTTTGGCCTCCTCGAGCATCATATGAAAAAAATCAGACATGGGTTTCCTGTACGAGCCTTTGGGCGCTCGAGTGTGTATGTGAAAGGGTTTTAGAGAAATAGGTAAAGTGAAAGACTAAAAAGATCCATTCGAGGTTGCGGAGCGTACAGAGCAAAGTTTAGGGGTTCGCTCGAGTTCTGAAATCGGCAAAATGGCGTATTGATCTACTGGATCTGCTCGATCTGAATTTAAAAACTTGGCTCTTAGGGGTTTGATTTGAAAGTGCGCCTGATTTATAAGAGTTGCTCAATTTTAAGTTTAAATTGGCTAGAGGTTAAACCTAATTTAAAAAATGTAAGCTGAATAACCTCGAGACCATTTTTGAGATCGGTCAAATCAACATCAATATGGATAAACCCCATTCCACGACCACCGCCCACTATTTCTCCTACGTTTGCTTGAGCCAATGCTTTCTCGAGGTGATTTTCAACCTCCTCTCGTTCATCAAAAGGAAAGTCATTACTTGTAAACACGATTTCGACAAATATTGGTTTGCTCATATATAACCCCAAAAGTTATGTTTTTACAGAGAAAAATTGAAAAATCTCGAGCTACAAAATCCTTATTCCACGCTTGCGAAGTAGGGGTTGCTTTAAAGGGTGTTTAGCCTTAAAAACAGGGGATAAATATGCCAGTCGAAACTTCTTTCAATCAATGTATACTTCTCCAGAGCATTCTAACCAAAAAAATCGAGCCTAACTATTCCAACCGTTAGGCTCGAGGGTACTTCTTTACCTTTTGGATTTTAAACGTGTAACCAGTGGGCCACACTTTGCTGCGCTCGAGCGTGGGTTTCGCCGCTGTCCACTACATGTCCCTTTTGCAACACATAAAAATGGTCGGCAAATTCCCAAGCAAAATCCAAATACTGCTCCACCAAAATCACTGCCACCTTCAGCTCAAGGCGTACCACATTGAGCGCCTTGTGAATCTGCTCCACAATATTGGGCTGAATACCCTCGGTTGGCTCGTCCAGCAGCAACAATTGCGGTTGTGTGACCAACGCTCGAGCAATGGCAAGCTGTTGCTGTTGCCCACCCGAAAGATTGCCACCTTTGCGGT
>JANYFS010000361.1 GCA_025359705.1 Deinococcales bacterium
CAACAGACTAATCCCAGCGACAGTGCGGAATACTATCTGGAAACGCTGGGGGATCTGACCAAACGTTTAGCTCAGATCCAGACGGAAGCTGAAGAAATACGCTCTGGTAAGCAGTCGGCGGCTGAACGCAGAGTCAAAGAACAAGAAGATCTCAGGTCTCAACGCAAGGAAGATACCAAGGCGGCTTCTGAGGAGCGAAAGGGCAAGCGCGATGCCGCCCGTGCTGCCAAGGCTGAACTTAGCAAGGCCAACGACAAGATTGAGGCGATCAAGAAGGCAATGGCTGGGGTGCGCGGTCAGTTCGACAAGATTGCCAAAGGGGTGGAGCAGGCCGAGGGCGGTATTGATGGAGCGCGTCCCTTACGGGGAACCAGCTTTGATAATATGCGCCGTGCTTTACAGGGCTTTGAGACGGTTTACCCCACTGTGGGCGGGGTCAGTGGTGTGGACACCGACGCTATTGAAACGCTCGAGAGCCGTAACAAAACGGTGACGGATGGCCTTGCAAAAACAGAAAAACCCAAGAAAACAGGCAGGAGTGAACAAGACAAGCTCACGGATCGGATTCAGGGCAATTTCAACAATGTGCGTTCACAGTTGGGTTCCTATCAGCGGGGAGGAATTGGAACCCGCCCTGTGGGTGTCCCCAAATTTGACCAGATTTCGGAGCGACTCAAGGAGTTCTCGAGCAAGTTCCCAGACGCTCCTCTTCCGATCAATGAGGACGACCTAAAAGCTCTGCGGGAGCAGAACCAAGACATTTTCAAACAGCGCGGAGGCGAGAAGGTTCAATCGGGCCTAGAGAGCAGTGCTACCCAGCTTCGTCGGGACATTGGACGTTTCACTGGGAGTCCACAACCCACTAGGGGGGGGTACAACAGCCTGAGCAAGCGGGTGGAGAAGCTCAAGGATAGTGTTCGGGATAGCCAAAGCGAATTGAGTCCTGCTGGCAACAAGGATATTCAGGACGCGCTTAAAGATCTGACCGCCGCCCTGAAAAATGCGGCTTCCAAGGTTCCTACCACCGTCAAGGATGATGAACTCTTTCGGAACTCCAACCGACTCGAGAAGCAACTTGAAGCGGCTTTGGCACGCATCGCCAGCAACAAGCAGATGTTGGCTGAAGGGGTGGGAGGCAGCGAGAATGCCCGCCGCAGCCAGACTGCCATTGAAAACGATTCCAGAAAAAGCTTTATGGGTAGCTTTGATCTGGAAGCTTTTGCCAAACAGCTTCGGGATGTGGGTAAGGACACCAAGGCCAAAGATCTCGAAGACCGCGCCAAGAACATTCGTGACTCGGTTCGGGCGGATTTGCCCGGAGATAGAACCGCAGGGGGTGCAGGAAAAAGCGGAGCCGAGGAACGCTCCGCGCTGGCAGATCTGATCTCGGGGGCCATCTCCAAGAATTCGGTGGGCAGGATGGTTATGCACGGTATGGGTGGAAAGGATGCACTCAATATCGCCATGCAGGGAACGGGCCTTGGGAAACTCGAGGCCGCCACCCGCGCTGCTATGGGAGGTAATGGGGCGGCACTGGCTGGGATGGCCGCTCCTGTGGCAGAGGGAGGCGCGGCAGGCTTTCTGGGAGGTGCGGCCCGAGTTGCCACTGCTGGGGTAGCTGGAGTAGCGGGAGTGGCAGCGGCAGCAACAAACCCAATCACTCTGGCCCTAGGAGCGCTCTTTGCTGGACGCTTTGCGGTGGGTATGGCAGCGGACGCGGTATTTGACAAGAGCAGAGAGGCTGCCAGTGAGGAGATCACCTACGGGGATCTGGGAACCCGTATGGGTAAGAAAAGCCGCGTCCTCAGTGATGTTCGGAATAATAACGGGTCACTTCGCAAAGACTTCATGAAGACCCGCTATTCGGTGGCTGAATACGCTCAGTACGTAGACGGCGCAGGGTTGGAGAATCTGGACGATTACGGGCGCAGAACCGTTGCCACCCAAGGGATGCAGATTGCCCGATCCACAGGTCTGAGTCTAGGGCAGGTCTCGAGACTCAGTGGAACCGTCTCTGGGGCGCTCGATCTGAGGGATGTAACTTCCCAAAATATGAAGAACCTTATGGGACAGGCGGCCAACAATACCGCGCTGGGGCAACAGAATGCTCAACGCCCCGAAGATACCGCCAACGCCATTGCATCTGCGATTACCTCCGCCCAAGACCGCTCTGGAGGGGTAGTTACAGATCGAGGAATCACCGACATTCTGGCCCGCCAGAACCTGTTAAGCCAATCCAAAGACCGCCGCTTTGGGGGTCTGGGTGGAGCCAACAAGATCGCCAATATAGACGCGGCAGTGGGGGCAATGGAGGGCGGAGATCTGGCCTTCCTGAACGCCATGCTGGTCAAGGAGAATAAGGGCAAGCCCCTTACTGCCAAGGGACTGGGGTACACCGATCCGAAGGAAATAGGTGTGGTGAGTGAAGCGCTCAAGACCAATCCCTACTTGGCGATGGAGTACGTCTCCAAGAACATGACCCCGCAGACTCGCAAGGCTTTGGTCGGTGGTATCGAAACCCGTGCAGGCGGGAGCATGACCCTGATGAACGACGAGTTGCAACGTCTGGGGATTGATTCCACCAGCTCGATCACTATGGCAAGCGAATACGCCCAGAAAGCCAAAGGGATGAAGAAGGGAGAGCTTGGCACAATCAAGCTCGATCTGCTCGAGGCGTATCAGGGCAAGGGTTCGATCAAGGACGCGGCCACCAAGGGTGTGGAAAGCACCCAAAAAGGCAATGATCTCTACAACACCTCGCTCAAACAGAACATTCAGGCCAATGAGGTGCGGATTCAGGGTTCTCGGGTCTACCTCGAGAACAAGATCGGTCAAGGTCTGATTGAGACGGATCAAAACATCAGTGGTTTGACCAATCAGGGGCTGAACAGCGCTCAAAAAGCAATAGGTCTGGGGGGGGCGGGAGGTTCGGGTGGCTCAAACAACTCGAGCAGCTCGGGGCAGAATGTAGTTCCAGTAGGGACGGGCAGTCCGAGCCGTCAGTACCCCAGTGGTTCCTCTTCGTCCACACCTCCTGTCTCTGTTGCGCCTTATAGCGGAGCGGGGCCAACTCGGAACCTACCCCCTCTGATTCCAGTCACCCCTTCCCCCTTGACTGTGACCCAAGGTGGGCCGAACCTGTCCACACCTATCCTGATTGCACCTGTTCAAGCGCCCTCCACACCTCTTCAGACCACACCACTGTCCGCAGCATCTCGAGGTACGGTATCCCCCTCCATCCCTCAAGCGCCCACGACCAGTGCGCCAAATCCCTCTTATGTGGTCACAGGTTCGGGTTCTCAAATTGCTCCGATTCCA
>JANYFS010000370.1 GCA_025359705.1 Deinococcales bacterium
CTGGATCACCCCAGAGTTAGCATGGTGGTGATGGTTTATGGAGCCAGAAAACTGCACCACGGTTCCCAAGTTGCCGCGCCGATTTTTAGGGATGTGGCGGCTGAGATGGTTTCCAAATGGGGTATTACGCCAAACCAAATTAAGGGAGATGCCAAAAGCGGTTAAGTCTCGAGCCTTAACACAGGCTCGAGTGTGTATATTCCTATTCTCTTTTGAAGTATCCCTTTTGCCCAATTTTGTGCGCTCGAGTGCAAATTCGCATACCTTTGGCTCGAGGGAACTTTAGCGTTCAGTAGCGGGAAGATCGTTTTAAAAATCAAAGGTTTATCTCACAATTTGACACTTCCCTGATGCACTTCTTCCGAGGGTGAAAATCGGCTATTATAAAAACCCAATGGAGGTCTACTAAGTTGAAGCAAGTCTTTAAGCCCGCAGATGCTGCCGAGTTGTATAGCGTTCCCTACTGGAGCAGTGGTTTCTTTCGTGTCTCGGATAAGGGTCAAATCGAAGTCACGCCCCCAGGCGGCATTTACGCCAATTTACAAGAAATTGTTGATGATTTAATTGCCTCGGGCGAATCTTTGCCGATGATTTTGCGCTTTCCACAGGTTTTGGGCGGACGGGTACGCCAGCTCAGCGAAGCCTTTAGACGGGCCATCGAGGAGTACGACTACGGCGGTCGCTACCAAGGGGTCTTCCCGGTCAAGGTCAATCAGCGCCGCATGGTAGTGGAAACCATCGCCGATGCAGGCTGGGACTATGCCACCGGCCTCGAGGCGGGTTCCAAAGCCGAGCTTGCCTTGTGCTTGGCCCAAGATTTGAACCCTCGAGCGCTGCTGTGCTGTAACGGCTTCAAAGACGACGGCTTTATCAAGCTGGCCTTGTGGGGCCGCAGTTTGGGCAAAAATGTGGTGATCACCCTCGAGAAGTTTTCGGAGCTGGATCGCATTCTCAAGATCGCTCGAGAACTAAAGGTCAAACCTGCCATTGGGATTCGCTTTAAACTGCACGCCAAAGGCAGCGGTCAATGGGAAGAGTCTGGCGGAGACGGGGCCAAATTCGGTCTAAATTCTTCGGAAATGCTGGCAGTCGTGGAGCGGATGCGCCAAGAAAACATGCTGGACTCTTTGGTGATGCTGCACTGTCATATTGGCAGCCAAATCACCGATATTCGGCGAATCAAAGTGGGGGTGCGCGAAGCCACTCAGGTCTATGCCAACCTGGTGCGCGAAGGCGTGCCGCTGCAATACCTGAACGTGGGCGGCGGCCTAGCGGTGGATTACGACGGCAGTAAAACCACTTTTTATACCTCGGCAAATTACACCTTGCAGGAATACGCCTCGGATGTGGTCTACACCATTGGCGAAGTCTGCAAGCAAACCCAAGTCGCTGCCCCCACCATCGTCACCGAATCGGGCCGCGCCCTCACCGCGCACCACGCCATTTTGGTGATGCCGGTGATCGATGTAACTGGCCCCACCCGTGAGCAACCCCTGCTGCTCGAGCGGCGAGAAGGCCAACATGCCATCGTCAGCGAGCTGGACGAACTGCTCGAGAGCATTAACAAGCGCAATTACCGCGAGATTTACAACGATGCGGTTGCCAACAAAGAGACCGTTCACAACCTATTCGATCTGGGGTATTTGTCGCTGTACGAGCGGGCGCGGGGCGAATCGCTGTACAACCAGATTTTGCAGCGGGTCGCCAAATTTGTACAAGACATGGACTACATCCCCGACGAACTCGAGGATTTGGGCAAGGTGCTTGCCGACAAGTACATTTGCAATTTTTCGCTGTTCCAAAGCCTGCCCGACAACTGGGCCATCGACACCCTGTTCCCAATTGTGCCACTCTCGAGGCTGAACGAAAAACCCACTCGAGAGGCGATTTTGGTGGACATCACCTGTGATTCCGACGGCAAAGTGGACAAATTCATCGACCTGCGCGATGTGAAAAGCACCCTGACCCTGCACGAATGGGAAGGTGGCCCCTACTATTTGGGCATCTTCTTGATGGGAGCCTACCAAGATGTCTTGGGCAGCGCTCACAACCTGTTTGGCAAGGTCAACGAGGCCCATATTCGGGTCAAAACGGGGGGTAAATACGAACTCGAGCTATTTGTTAAAGGCCAAAAAGCCCGCCGCATGATCGAAAACATGGGCTACGAAGAAGACATGTTGCTCGAGTCGATGCGGGATCAGGCCGAGGCTGCGGTTAAAAAAGGCCGCATGAGTGCGGATTTGGTCGCGGAATTTCTCGAGGATTATTCTGAAGAACTGTTGGGCTATACCTACCTCGAGTACGAAGATTGATTTTTTGATTTGAGTGGTTAAAAAAAGATCCCCCTCGAGCGGCGGTAAATGCGGCCCTCGAGGGGAATCTTTTGGCTCAAGGACGTGAAAACGATTATGACTCGAGAGGGGAAAATACAACACGCTCGAGAGAATAAAAGAACCCCCCAAATTAAACTCGAGGGGGTTTTATTGACTATCGAGAAAAGCAAAAATGGCTTCTTGGATCGTATTATACCGACCACTTCTTTCTATTGGGTCTTGATCGGAAAAAAGTTCCAGTAATTGCCTATCAAAAAAGTTTTCTTGAATTTTCAAATTATCATCTATATAAATGTGATCCAATGATTGAACAGTATATGATTCTTCCTTGATGCTATAAAAGCATTGAAACACTTTTATGACATTGGCATCCGATCTATCTAAAATTTTAAAA
>JANYFS010000372.1 GCA_025359705.1 Deinococcales bacterium
TTTAGAACCACTACTTTTAGAACCCTTAACCGCAGGAATAAACAATGCCGCATATCCATTAATTCCTAACGCATCACTTATATATCCTTGCGAATCCACCCGAATGGCTTGTGGTACATAAGGACGGTAGCTCGACTTCACTCGAGGGATTCCCTTGGCACTCAGTTCGATCCAATGATCGGGCAATCGTTCCCACCATTCATCTTCATCGGTAGGCCATACCCTTGCAGTAGGGTCAAATTGCGAAATATAGAGATAACCATCCCCTTCTTGGGCTTCTTGCCGACCAAAAGGAGAGCGTGCCAAAATTTGCTCGAGGCTGCTTTGAGGATCTTTTTGTATCCGTACCGAGTAATATTCTTGCCCACAATTGCGACAAAACTCGAGCGGATAGAGTCGTATGGGAGTTTGTGTAGAAGTTTGTGTTGAAATTTGTGTTAAGTTTTGTGCAGAACTTTGTGTTACAGTTTGTTTTTTGGGAGAGAACAATTGTCCCTTCAAACTCAGATGTTCTTTACGATCCTCGGCAATTGGGGCATAAAGCGTGCCTGCCTTGCTGATAAACTGGTGCAGGCGAAAGGCAAATACCGAACGCTTTGTTTGAGGGTTTTTTAAGGCATGTCCTTTTTGCAAACGCTGTTGGATGGCTATGGTACATATGCCAATACGTTCTTGTTCGGTCATGCTCGAGTGAAGGTTTGGATAAAATTTTATAATAAAATCTGCCAGCTCTTTGGCAAGCTCGGTGAGTTGTTTGGGAATTTGACGCTCAAAAATCTGGGCTTTTTCGTTCCAGCCGATACCCAAGTGATGCTCGATCCAGTGGCAAATGGGATCTTGAATAAATCCTTCAAAATCATCTGGAACATTTTCCAGCGCGTTTCGCCATGTTTGTAAATTAAAATTGGTATCCATAGTTACTTCGCGTAGTGTTTCCCCTACCACCTGTTTTCCAGTAATTTGGGTATCGAAAAGCGTGCTGGCAATTTTTGCCACTTCTGCTTTGCGCTCAAACGGATCTGCACTCGAGGACATGGTAGCCGAGGTACCAATACATAACACATCAGGACACTCGAGCCGATCTTTGATTCTACGAATGAGCAGCGAAATATCCGCCCCTTGGCGGCCTCGGTAGGTGTGGAGTTCATCAAAAACTAAAAATCGCAGTCCTTTTGCCGAAGAAACCAGTTTTTCTTCCTTGGAACGGGTCAAAATCAACTCGAGCATCATGTAGTTGGTCAGTAAAATATCGGGGGGTTGCTGAATCAGTTTTTCTTTTTGCTCGAGGTTTTCCTGACCGGTATACAGCCCAAAAGTCACCAAACGCCCCGCAGGATCTTTACCCAAAAATTTCTCGAGTTCTTCAACTTGACTGTTTGCCAAAGCATTCATCGGATAGACAATAATGGCCCGAACGCCTTTGCCAGAGCCATTTCGCAACACATGATTGATGATGGGTAAAATGTAGGCAATGGACTTACCCGAACCCGTTCCTGTGGTTAGCACATAGTTTTGCTGAGCTTGAGCAAGCTGTACCGCCTCGAGCTGGTGTTGGTGCAGGTGTGGCAAACTCTGAAAAATGGTTTCACACACAGGATGCAACAAGCCCGTTTGTACAGCGTGGGCAAGGGTTCCCCCCGATTGAAAATTAGGGTTGAGCTGAATCAGTGGCTCAGGCCAATAATACTGATTGTCAAATTCTTGACGCACAAATTCGGCAAGTATGGGATCACGCAGTTTGATAAAAGATTCGACGTACTGGGTATAGCCCCGAACCACTTGGTTGCGAAATTGAAAAATGTCCATGTGGCTCCATCTTAGGGCAAATATTGAGGATCACCCCCCCTCGAGCTGTTTCTACCCCTTACCACACAGCAAAAACCCCAATTTGGGGACTAAAACTAACTTTACTCGAGCAGGGGCGCGGGCCAGCCTCGCGGGGGATCTTCCAAGACAACAAAAAAGCCGCTCGGACAATCTCGAGCGCTTTTTGTCGGGTTAGGTTATGGGATTTAGAGGGCGTTGGCGGCGCGGGCTGTCCTCTTCTGGCAAAAGACAGAAACAAACTAAACCCCCACCTTCACATCTCGAGGGTGGGGGTTTAGTTTTATCATTGCCCGCGCTTACTGCATCAGCAAAGGTATTTCTTACCGCTTAGTTTCAACAGCTCGAGTGCAGCCGCGACCATTGCCTGTTCACGTTCACTCAGCTCCAAACTTTCCCCACCGTTAATCACCACCGCATAGGGGGTCATTTCAGTGCCTCACACGCAATGCCATCATGGTCACGGTCCAACCAATCCGCACCATAGGCCACCATGTAAGCGGTAGCTTGAGCGCTAGCACACTTTGATTTGTGATCGAATTTGGGTAGGGTGCCAAGGCTCGAGGGAGCCTCGCTCGAGTACAGTAGGGCCGTGAGTGATGTAAGCCGTGACCCTCGAGTCTGCTGGGGGTGGGGTTGTGAAAGATTTAACATGCGTTCTAAGTCTCGAGCTTGTGTTTTTCTCGCTCCACTCGAGTTATTCCAGTTAGTCTGGTATGAATCTTTTTGTAGTTGTTTTGGCTGTTTCAGCCT
>JANYFS010000520.1 GCA_025359705.1 Deinococcales bacterium
CCCAAACCCAGCCACCTCGAGTTTGCTGCTTTGCCCGCTGCTACCCAAAAAAGGGTGATTCAGTTATCGGCAATTTTGCGGCTAGCCGACAGCTTAGACCGCAGCCACACCCAGCAGGCCCAAATTGTGAATCTTTGTCCCCGCGAAAAAGGCTTGCTGTTGCGGGTGCGTGGGGTGCATAGCCTCGAGCTGGAGGGGATTGCTCAAAAGGGGGATCTGTGGCAACAGGTGTTTGGTTCGCTCGAGGTGGAAGTGGTCTAGGGTTTGGATTGATCTTTTGCACCCTAGTTGAACGTATCTGGATTAGAAACGGTGGGTAAGATGTGTAAAGGCACTTACCCGCATTTTTTGGAGGATGTTCATGGATCAGCTCGAGCAAACGACAATCGATACCCAATTCAACACCCAATGGGACACCCTCATTGTGGGCGGCGGCCCTGCGGGGCTTTCGGCAGCGCTGCATTTGGCTTTTCATGGACGCACCGTTTTGCTGCTGGATCGCCGCACGGGGCCGCTGTTTTATACCCTGACCGAGCTATGGAATGTACCTGGTTTTGTGGGTCAAACGGGAGTTTCCATCCAAAAAACCATGCGGCTGGAGGCACAGCGGGCGGGGGCTAAACTCGAGGCGGGGAGTGTGAGCCATATTTCGGGAATGGCGGGAAATTTCAGGCTCGAGACTGAAAAAGGCGCAGTTTACCACGCCAAAACCGTGCTATTGGCGACGGGGGTAGCGCGGTATCACCCCTTGGTGAATGGCAAATATGAACCTTGGCTCAAATATGCTGCCAAAGGCAACACTTACTATTGCCCTGACTGCGAAGCCCCCGAACTGTTAGGCCAAGACATTGTGGTGATTGGGGTGGGGACTGCCAACGGTGCTTTGGGTGCAGCCATCGATCTGCTCGAGTTTGCCAAAAGGGTGCGGTTGCTACTGATCGGTAGCACCGAATTTACGGGTGCGATGCTGCACAAGCAAGAAAAACTGGGCCTCGAGGTGATTGTGGGGCAAATTGCCGATGTGGACGGGGCCAAAGGCAAAGTTAAGGCGGTGATTCTCGAGGACGGCACTCGAGTGGAGGCCGACGGTTACTACATCGCCAGCCCCAAACTTCCCCGAAACGATTTGGCCCAGCAGCTCGAGCTGGAAATCACCGCCACGGGTCACATCAAAACCGGTTGGCGTGGGCAGGTCAAGCGTTTCGACACCCCACACGAACACTGGCTCGAGGGAGTCTGGGCGGCGGGCGATGTGCAGCCGCAAACCCAGCAGGTTTCGATTGCCGCAGGTTCGGGCAACATTGCAGCGGTGATGATCGACCAGTATTTAACCAAGCTCGAGCCACGCCGCTTGGGACTCGAGCCTGGAGTGCGTTTTGTGCATCCCGAGAAACCCAGTCTCTCGAGCCAGAAGCCCTCTTGATTGGGGTTTTTCGATGTGCTTCATTTTGTTCTACAGCTCGGCAATCCCTTCGCGCAGGGCAAAAAGTGCCGCCTGTGTCCTCGAGGTGAGGTTGAGTTTATCCAGTAGCCTCGAGACGTGGGTTTTGATGGTGGATTCGGTATTTCCCGTCTCGAGGGCGATTTGGGCATTGCTCAAGCCCCGCGTGATCAGTTGCAAAATCAGGGTTTCGCGGGCGGTAAGGTGTTCGCGCATGTCTGGAGCGCGGTACTCCAGCAGCAATTTGGCCCGTGCTTGTGGCGAGAGCCGCACTTCCCCCCGTGCGGCGGCGTGAATGGCCTCGATAATGTCGTCGGCGCGGGCATCTTTGAGCAAATAGCCAATGGCTCCTGCTTGAATGGCCCCATTCACCTTATGTTCCTCGAGCGCACTGGTCAGGGCCAGCACTTCCACATTGGGGAACTGGCTGCGGATGGCTTTGGTGGCAGCAATTCCGTCCATCACGGGCATCATCAGATCCATCACCACCACACTCGGCTGCAAAAGCGCCACCTGCTCGAGCGCCTCTTGTCCATTTTGCGCTTCCCCCACCACCTCGAGGCTGGGATCGATTCCCAAATACAACCTCAAGCCCTGCCGCACCACCGCATGATCATCAACCAGGAACACTCGAGTCATGATTTGCCGTCCCATTTGAAAAATTTCAGCCTTCCAGCAGCACCCAAATCAATATTAAGCTCGAGATCATTCTGATGATTACCCTGAAACCCTTTTATCATAAATCGTTTTGTAAAATTTTCAGAAAATATTCTTTTCCTCGTATTGATTTTTTGCGGAGTAGCATTTAAGAAAAAATCATCTAATTCGACTCTTTGCATCAAAAAGTCAGGAGACTCTTCAGAAGCATAAACATGAAGTAGCCCACTACCTCCCTCGAGCATATGGATATTGATTTCACCAGCATCTATTTTCAAGTTTATCTTCCCCCTACTGAGAGGATCAATAAAAACACTAGTTGATCCAATCTGGTTTTCAACAAAATATGTTGTCGAAATTTTTGAGGGAGGCAGATATAAAGAAATAAATTGCATTCCCATAAATTGATTCATGTTTACATCATCTGTCATGATATTTCTTAGGTAACTAAAACGATCAATATTTAAGCCCCGCAAATCAATATTTGCATTTAAATCCCCCAATATATGAATATTTTCTACATCAAGTGGAATGTTTGGAGGAAAATGTATCTTTACTGTACGAGGCATTACTGGAGGAATACCAAAAAAATAGGATTGCGACTTAGCATTTGAAACAATCGATGCTTCAAGGGTTCCATCTTGCTTTAATTTTGAATTTGTAAGAGGCAGAATATTACCAGAAAATTCATCCGCTTGATTTGCATCATACTGTGCTTCAACCCTGTTTTGTGCTCCCATACCGATATTAACAGCAGTGATGTTTCCAGAGCCTTCATAATGTACTTTAAGCAATTTGGTATTTTCTGAAATTTTTTGACTCCATTTGTGTGGAACTGGTGTTAATTCGGGTACCTCCACCGTTTTCATGGTAAATTTCATTCCGTAAGCACAGGCTCCCAACAAAGCCACACTGATCATCACTCGAGCGAATCCATTCATGCTTTTTCCTCCTCAAACTGTACCTGCACCCTCGAGCCGATATCTTTTTGGCTGGTTATGCGAAACGTTGCTTTAATGCTCGAGGCACGTTCCTGCATACTTTTCAGGCCCAAAGTTCCTGTTCTTGCGGCATTGGTATCAAATCCCACCCCGTTGTCTGTAATCTCGAGAATCCCATCCAATAAAGAAATGGAAATGTGCTGGGCGTGGGCGTGCTTGACTGCGTTGTGAACTGCTTCTTGGGCGATGCGGTAGAGTGCGCCTTTGACCTCGAGGGCAACAGAAGGCTCGAGGGGGGCATTCACGCTCGAGGCCAGTTTGTAGCGGCTGTGCAACATGCCTCCAAGCTGCTCGAGGGCTACCACCAAACCCCCTTCCTCGAGGGCATCGGGGCGCAGGGCAAAAAGTAGGGTACGCATTTCGGCAGTGCCACCGTCGGCAAGGGCAATGGCATACTCGAGGGCTTCGCGGGCCTTGGCGGGGTTGCGCTCGAGCTGGGCCTGTGCGCTGCGTGCGCCTAGAGCAATGCCGTACAGTGCCTGAGCCACGCTGTCGTGTAGCTCGCGGGCGATGCGCTGCCGCTCGAGTTCGCCGCCGTGCGCTTGGGCCTGCTCGAGTAGATTTTTGATGTGCAGCACGCTTTCGACTTGGTGTGAAAGGGCTTCCCAAAGTTTGACTTCGCTGTTTTTGATCTGGCTATGGGGTGAAGTATTTTTAAAGATGGCTTGCAAATACGTTTGACCCAGCGGCAAACTTAAGACCTGCTCGAGCGCCAAAAAGGGTTGTACCAAAACCGTCCCCTCGAGCGAATCCAAATGCTGGATCTCGTCTGGCTCGAGGTTGATGCTCAACTGCCCCACCCGTGCGCCCCGTGCGCTGCTGGCCTTTATTCCCTCGAGCAAGATGCTTTTGATGGCGGTGTCGGGGTCGTCTTGCAGCACCAAAGCACTTCCCAACTCGAGCGCCTCGAGGCTGCGCTGGGCGCTGTTGTGCTGATCGAGGAGCAGGCCCGCAAAACCGCCCCACCCGAGGGCCAGCATTTTGGCGGCGCTGAAGGCCAAAACCAAGGCGGGAATACCCGCCACAAAAGCCAAAACCGTGCTAAATGTGGTAAACATCAGCCCTTCGTGGCCCGTCCAAACGATGGCATCACGCCATTCCCAAAACACGCTCGAGGGATGCCACAGCACTTGCAGCGGCAGGGTCAGCAAAAAGAGGGCGGCGCACAGCAAAATGGCGACCCCCACCAGCATAACTGCCACCAAAAAAGGATAGAGCAGCAGGTAAATCGCAGTTTTGAGCAGATCTAGGTTCAGCCACTGCGCCCGCGCCCAATCGGTAATGTGCAGTTTGAATTTGGGGATCTGCATATCAGGCAGGTTTGCGCCCAACAGGTCTCGAGCCAGATTCCGCTCGAGCTGAGCCATCCAGACCATCAGGTACGTGGCAGTGCTAAACACCCCGCCACCCAAACCAAAGGTGATCAGCAAAATCACCACGCTCGAGACCACCACAAGCAACACGCCAACATACAGCAGCATCAGAAGCACGCTGAGCGCAAAGTAGGCCAAAATTTTCCAGCTCGAGGGGTGGGTCAGGTCTGCAAAATACCCCGTGTTTTCCCCTCGAGTCGCCGCTTTCATAGGAAGTATCATGCCTGTAAATGTAGGCTTTGAGTTAAAAAGGTACATCCCTCTAAAGTTGACGCTCTGGGTTCGTATTTCTGGATTCGTGTTTCAGGCAGGCAAATCCCGTTTTTGCCAGCCCCACAGCGAAATTGCAAAACCAACACCTGCCAGCAACAACCAAACTCCTACCGTTTCCCAAGGCATTTCGCCGCTAAAGAGCTTGTCGGGTCGGTAAGCACTCCAGACACTGAACCGCTCGAGCCATTGGTACTGCTCGCTGAGGGCCGCCACAATCGAGATGATAAATTCCAGACCAAACAACCCAAAAACCCAAGCCGTCACCGTGCCTCGCTCTCGAGCAAAGGCCGCTACCGCAAAGGCAATTCCCATCCACAATAGCCCGTAGGCCAAGCCGTAAACTCCGTAGCGCCACCACGGGGCATCGGCAAACAGATATAAGCCGCCTGTGATCACCAGCATCACCAGCAACAACCCGCACACCCCAAACAGCATTCGGCTGAGCAACCAGCGCCAACGGGCAATCGGTAGCGACAACTCGAAATGAATCACCCCGCGTTCCACCAATTGACTGACTCCGCCCGCGCTACCCGCCGCAAACGCCAGCAGCACCAAAGGAACCATCAAATTGAGCGAACGGGCGGTAATGTAGGTCACAGGGGTCAAAAAGCTCGAGACACTGACCCTAAACATCAGCTTGAGCGCGGGAGGAAGGTTTTTAACCACCTCCGAAAGCGCCGCACCACCCTGACCTTGAATACTGCTCAGCCCTGCGCCACCTGCCGCGACTGCCACAAATGCAGCGATGGCATACCAGATCAAACCTGTACGCCCATTCCGCAAGGCATTGAAAAACACTCGAGCGTTCATGCCGCACCGCCTGTCCCATGCACATTCCCATGCACATGCTCGAGCAGATGTTCCAAACTCATCCCGCCATACTCGAGGCGTTCGATGCCGTAAATACCCAGCAAAGGGATTGCCCGCTCGAGCAAAAATTCCCCCTCGAGAGTGCAGTGCTTATGGGTGATGCTGTGGATTTTCCAAGCATGAAACACCTCAAGATCGATGGGTTGTCGTGTCCACACGGTCAGGTTGGCGGCCCCGCTGGTCAGCGCGGAGATGCTGCCCAAACGCACCACTTGCCCACGGTCAATCACCGCAATTCGGTCACACAGGGTTTGTACTTCGCTCAAACTGTGCGAGCTGAATAGCACCGTGGCCCCCTGTTGGGCGCGTTCTCGCAAATGCTGCAACAGCCGTTCTTGGGCCACTGGATCGAGGCCCGAGGTGGGTTCGTCCAAAATTAACAGTTCGGCAGGGCTTGCCAGCAGCCGCAACAGGGCAATTTTTTGGCGGTTGCCTTTGGAGAGGGTTCGCATCGGGCGGTTCAAGGGGACTTCCCACTCGAGGGCCAAGTGTGCTACCCGCTGCGGTTCGAGCCGCAACATTTCAGCTTGGTACTTTAGCCACTCGAGGCCCGTTG
>JANYFS010000522.1 GCA_025359705.1 Deinococcales bacterium
GTTGTAATTTAGGGTTGCAGCCTCGAGGGGTGGATTCAGGCTCGAGTTCGACACCGAATTCTGGAGCCGACAGTGTGACCAACCCAACAGGATGGCTCGAGTGGCCCAAATCCAGTGCAGATGCGGTTACATCTGAAACCAAACCAAACCTGCAATTCAGATGTGATTTCCACGATGTAAATTGTCACAATGGTTCAGGTGGATCACCTACTCCCATACCCTACGAACCTGTGAGTAGTGAAAAAGTAGTCACAGATGTTAGCCCTAGCACAGATACCTTTGTCAGCTCTGGCAATTCGATCAACATCGATATTCCCATTCGGCGCTATGTTGGCAATCCAGCAGAATTGGAAAAAGCATTTGTATCACATACTCTGTCCAGACAATCTTTAGTAAAATTTCCAATTTACAATACAGATTCGGCTTCAAGCCCTTGTACTGTTATAAACAAAGTATCTATAAATGGTCATTATTTGGGGTTGGCGACAGGAAACAATGATGCTTGGTATCTTACCGAGTTTAGTGTTCAGACTAAATATTTAAATTTTCCAGCTATCCCTGGAGTAGTTGGTCATAATTTACTCCGAATAGATATTGACACTACAGGATGTGGTCAGCACCAAGCCAAGGTGGATTGGGGCAAGATCATGTTTGAGGCTGGCCCTGTTGTAGTTTTTGTACACGGGATAAATTCGACTGGCAGTACTTGGAACGGTTTCAAAGCATATTTACAGTCCCGTAATATTGTTTCTGATAATTCAATCACTCTTACATATGCAGATTTCAATAAAATTACTTTGAGAACACCTCAAATGTGCAATAATCCACAGTTCACATCTACAGTATTAAATGCATACTCAATTATTCATGAATTAAAGTTAATTGGTAGATTCTATGGTACAGGTGAGTTAGCCATAGTAGCACATAGCAAAGGCGGGATGGATAGTAAAGCTGCCATCAAAAAGTTAATTGCTTCTGCACCAAAGGTCGATGTCGGAACAACAGGTTCTACAACAGTTGAAGAGCCGCTTGTAGTTAAAAATCTAGTGACAATAAATACCCCACATCTAGGAACACCTGCAGGCGATTTAGCCATTCTAAAAACTCTCGAGGAAAACAAACTTACCGAACCAGGTGAGTTTGATAGGATTCTTGGCCTCCCAAGCATGGTTCCACCCACTATCGGAAGTGCAGGAGGTGCATTTCAACCTTTTTTTCAAACAAAAATATTGGAATTCTTGCTTGCTAAAAACTACGTTTGTGATCTAACTGTTAATAAAGCTACTGCATTTAATAGCACATATCCGGTAGATCTGCTACATACCTTTGGAACCAATACCAATGCCGCCTCATCACCACCAGACCTTAGCAGTGGTGATACTGCAAACTTTGGTATATTTGGAAGTCAACTTGCATTAGATGTGTGGCAACGTCTTTATAAGTATGTAGGTAATACCTACAGGCTAACATTAGTTACAATGCCAGCTACGGGATTGTATTCTCCAATCGCTGCAAACAGGAGTTTTGAATCCAATGATATTTTAGTATCCCGTAGCAGTGCAATAGGCTCGGGAATATTTATGGTAGCTGATCAACAAATCGGTATCCACCACACCGAAGTTGTAGATCGACAGGATATTCAAAATACTATCATCAGTAATGCGCTTGTGAATACCAGTGGCGTGGATTGGCGCAAATGAGGAGGTTGTTTATGAACAGTGACAAGAATCCAAAATTGACAGTGGGTAAACCCAAGCGAATTTGGTGGACAATGGGGTTGGCTTGCCTTGCCGTAACCAGTGCCTTGGCTGCAAGCAATGCTTTTCAGAGTTCACCCACCGAGAGTGTACAAATGTCACCAGAGATCAAAACCCTATACTTGCGGTTGAATGCACAGAAACCCACCCTAACCGAAAAACTTGTGGTGCCTGTAGGTATGGATGCTCTAAATATCACTTTGGCTACTGATCCCGACATCAAATTTGTCTTACGTGATGATAATCGTTCCATATTCCCAATTGATAATCCTAATGCGTTTAACGGTACGTTTAGCACCACAACCGCAGACAACGGAACCATTCAAAGCAAAATCACTGTGAAATATCCTTCACCTGGTGCATGGACTTTGGAGCTAAGCACTGCAACTCCCAAAACACCCAATTCTCTGGCAGTATTGGAATACACTGTAGATGGTAAACGCACACCCGAAGCAGGTGGAGGGCTTAACAGTCCTACGAGCGCACTGAAGATCGATTATAATCAGATTGAAGGTCAACCTATTTTAATGACTTTGGTTGCGGATGCAGCAGGATTACCCTTGGCATCCGAAGCCACCGTAGAAATTGTTAATAACCTAGAAGATGGTACACAGCAAAGCACTTCAGTAAAGCTATATGACAATGGCAACAATGCTAATGGTGATGCTACCGCAGGCGATGGACTTTATTCCGCTTTGGCCCCTGGCCTACCCAAAACATCTTACATTGCTTTTTCTAAACTAGCTGCAACACCAGGCAAAGAAAAGCTCGAGCTGGGTAGCAGTGCTATGTTTGTGGTATATGATAAAACTGCTCGTGTCACTCCCAAAATTACAGAGGAAATTGCAGAAGATAGTAACAACGACGGCCTGATTGATCGCTTAGTATTTAAAGTACCTATCGAGGCAGTTTGGCGTGAGGGGCCTTCTATATTGATGGCTGCGCTACAAGATTCAACTGGTAGAACAGTTGATATTATACCTGATAAACTCGGTTTCACCAAAGATATGAAATTTGCAACCATGAGTGTCTCTGCTGAGCGTATTAGACAAGAGATAAAAGTGGATGGCCCCTATAAAATTATTCAATTCCGACATCTATGGGAACCTACAGAATCCAATGGTCAACATGATGGTATTTCTACCCATATGGTTCAAAATATTGGAGATGCGGGCTACACCAAAGCTTACCGTATCAAAGATTTTTCGCACCCATACATTGATACCGACAGCTTGCATATGGTATCCGAAAGAGGAATTGATACCAATGGCAACGGTCTATTTGATCAGATCGGAATAACCGTCAGCTTTGAAAGTGCAGTTGATTTTGCAAATTCACCAGATTGGGTTTTTGATGCAGAGCTTCAGTCTTTTGGTAGTGATGATAATGACCATCGGTTGGTTAGTAAAAGGCCAAAATCTAAAATCTTTAAAGGGATCAATCAAATCGAGTTGATTTTTGATGTACGTGAATTCGGACTCAATGGCGAAATTGGTCCTTTCGAGGTTACCAATTTTAATCTTCATCCAGAAACTCCCACAGAGGGAAATCAAGATTATGACTTCCCGACACTGGGGCCAACCAAAACCTATCCCGCTCTACTCGAGGGCAGTAAAACACTTCGCAAAGTAGGCGGGGGCATCACCTCGAGCGCCACTATTACCGCTAACCGCACCAAAACCTTGTTGGCAGGAGCCACCCTAATCCCAAATGATCCCAGTGTTACCTTGCCAGATGTGCCCGCTTTGGCAGCGAAGGCGGCAAGAATCTGTGACAATACCGTCTCAAATGTCCCCAGCATCATTGCCACCCCCGCCCAATTGGAGCAGATTTTTATTGATTCTAATTGTGCAGTAGTCACGGGTAATCTCGTGGTCAATCAAGGGGTGTTGCTCAAGAACAAACGTCTGATTCTGGATGCCAACTCGAGCATCACCTTCAACGGCGCACTGACCATTAAAGATTCGGTGATTGTGGCAGGAAACATTGTGGTCAAGGGCATTTTGAATGCGGAAAATAGCAAACTCTACGCCCTAAACCCCTTGGGTAGTTTTACCCTAAGTGCAGGCTCGAGCCTATTTGGAATCAGTACAATTGCCAGTGCAGGCGGCATCAATAATGTGGGTTCCTTTTCTGCCTCAAGCACTGCTTTTGCCGATGTTGCTTTTATTGCAGGGAAATCCATCCTCAGCAATTCGATTAAGGGTAAAGCCATTTTTTGGAGTGGTGGCCCCCTGATTGTTTCTGGGGATATTGATTTGATAGGCGCACTATATGCCAAAGGCATGATCAATATTGGGGGCAACACCAAACTCACCCTCGAGCGGCGTTCGTTAAACGGAGATTTACCCCTCGAGTAAAAACCAAAAAAAATATAATGTGCGTGAATCCCTAAATAGATTCACGCACATTTTTTATCTTACCCTCTTACTCTCTTACTCTCTTACCCTCGAGTCCCGCCCTCTCGCCCTCAATCTTCACCCTCGAGCCTTCTCCCCTTGGCGTAAGTGAATCAACAAAGCACTCAAATCCCCCTGACGCACCCCAGGAATCCGTGAAGCCTGAGCCACGGTCAGCGGCCCCGCTTTGCTGAGTTTGTCACGGGCCTCTTTGGAAATCGCTCCAATCCCGTGAAAATCGATTCCCTCGAGCGAACGGCTGCCATATTTGCGGTCTTGCTCGAGCTGTTCTCGGCTGCGCCTGATATAGCCTTCATACTTGACCCGAATTTCTAGGGCTTCAACTTCTTGGCGGTTTAAATCTGGCTCGAGCGTCATACCCAAAGCTAGCAGATCCTCGAGCTGTATTTCGGGGCGTTTGAGCAACTGCTCCCCCGAAACCCCTTGGTGTTTTTGGCGTTTTAAGCTCTCGGTGGCTTGGGCCACCCGTGCATATTTATGCTGCACCCGCTCGAGTTCTGCCGTCTCTACCAAGCCCCATTGCTGGGCCAAGGGGGTCAGGCGTTCGTCGGCATTATCTTGGCGAACCAGCAGGCGGTGTTCCACCCTCGAGGTCATCATGCGGTAAGGTTCGTCGGTTCCGGTGAACACCAAGTCGTCCAGCATCACCCCGATATAGCTGGATTCCCGCTCGAGGACATGGTTTTCCAAGCCCCAAGCACGGCGGGCGGCGGCGGTTCCTGCCACCAAACCCTGGGCGGCGGCCTCTTCGTAGCCACTGGTTCCATTGATCTGGCCTGCGGTAAACACACCTGCCAAATACCGCGACTCGAGGTTTAAAGTTAGCTCCCTCGAGTCCACCACGTCATATTCCACCGCATAGGCATAGCGCTGGATCACCGCTTGCTCGAATCCTGGCAGAGTACGCACCAGTAGATCCTGAATATGCGGCGGCAGACTGCTGGAAAAGCCCTGCAAATAGACTTCGGAAGTGTCGATGCCGTCGGGTTCTACAAACAGCAAATGGCGATCATGGTGGGCAAATTTAACG
>JANYFS010000253.1 GCA_025359705.1 Deinococcales bacterium
TCCGCGTTTTATGATGATGTTGGCAGGGCTATTTGACCCCTTTCAGCGCGAGTTTGTGGAAATGATGTACCAATTTGAAAAACCCTTCACCTTGGATGGCTCGAGCTTTAGCCGCACTTTTAACTTCAAACCCACTCCCCACCGCCAAGCCTTCAGCGAAACTCTCGAATCGGTACGCTCGAGGGGAGAGGTCGCTACGCTCGAGGGTAAAAGCGTGAAAGCTTAAGACTCGAGGGCGAGAGGGCCAGAAAAAGATGAGTGGCTCGAGGTTTTTTCACGAAAATTAAATCATGGACAGCGACGTTAAGCAATTTGACGTATTGTTTTGGCGCTCGAGGCAGGCTACGCTGGGTTTATGATTTTCTCTTCACTCCTTTTGGATACCCGAATATCCAGACTGCACCCCAAACAGGTTTTGGGATGTAGCTCAGTGGTGAGAGCGTTCGTCTTATAAGCGATTGGTCGTGGGTTCGAGTCCCACCGTCCCAACCACAGAAAACACCAGCAAAAAATCAGCAAAAAACAGAGATACCAACCCCCTCGAGCGGAGTCGTTGGTATTTTTTTGGCTCGAGCAATCCAAGCATATTGACGGCATTTTGATATGATGGTAACGTAATTACCAAAGCAATTCGGATCAAAACACACGGAGGTATACTCATGCTGGACAAACTCGGCCAAAACCTGCTCGAGGCGCTGCTGGATTCTTGGGATCGGCACAATACCATCGTGCTGAACGTGCTTCATGCCCTTCCACCAGGTGGTCTCAAGGCAAAAGCGATGGAAAATAGCCCCACTGTTGCGGTGCAGCTTTCGCATATTCACCACACTCGGCTTTATTTTTTGTCCCAGACCGCCCTCGAGTTTGCCCAAGATTTAACCCCGCTCTTTCGTCAAGAAGGGGATGAGCAGTTGGCGGAGCGCGACCCTGAGCGCATTGCCCAGGCTCTGAACGGTAGCGCTCGAGCCATTCGCCAAGCTGTCCAGAGTCGGGTACAAACGGGCCAAGCGATGTTGGGTAGCAATGTTGCCTATGATCACCCCGTTTTGCTGCTCCAGCATATGCTTTGGCATGAAGCCTACCACATAGGCCAAATCATGTTGGCGCTCAAAGCAATGGGCCACCCCTTCCCCGACGCGCAAGCCGAACCGCTGATCTGGGACGTTTGGCGGCGCGAGTGGTGACGGCTCGAGGCTGTGCAAAAGTAAATTCATGAGTCTCGAGTTTAGTGGTGAAATCTGGCAATGGCGTGGCCCTGCGCCGTACTATTTCGTCACCGTTCCCGCCCAAGAGTGCGAAGTCATCAAAGCCACCGCAAAGTTGGCAAGCTATGGCTGGGGGATGATTCCTGTAAAAGTGCGGATCGGCAAAACCGAGTGGCAGACCTCATTATTTCCCAAAGAGGGCCGCTACCTTATCCCACTTAAGGGTCTTGTCCGCAAAGCAGAAGGTCTCGAGGAGGGGAACACCGTAACGGTGCGGCTCGAGGTTCATATTCGACGTTCTGGCAAAAGCAAATAAGCACTCGAGGTTAGAATAATAATCTGCCCTCGAGTGCCTCTAAATTTTATTTAGTTTTTACGAAAAACGAATCACTGATAAACAAACTTCAAAGTATAACTCCGCTCGAGCTTACCCTTGGCGGGTAATTTAGCACTTATCTTCAAACCTTCGTCGGTGCGGTCTGCTTTCCCCTCGAGGGTGATGTTGCTTCCATCGAACTGTTCTACATACTCGAGGTTGACTTCACGGGCTTTGCTGCTGCTGACGGTGAGATTGATTTGGTATTTTACACTGGTTTTGGTTTGTTCTACAATTTTTACCGAACGGGCATAAGAAATATCGGGATCAGCTCCAAGTGTCAGGTTACTGATTTCATTGACCGCCACATCAGATAAGCGGCCCTGCCCCACTACACGGCCCTCGTCGCGCACTGTAATGATACCAGCGGGTAACAACGAATCGGACTTAAATCGGTACAAGCGGTTGAATTTACCTTTGCTGTAACTGGGATTAAAGCCCACTTTTAGGGCAGCAAAACGCTCGAGTGAAAGTTTAGGTTCTAAAAAGGGCAGGCTGTAGCTCGAGTTGGGGGCCAGTTCAAAGGATTTATTGAGGGGAAATGAGTAAATCCCTGCTCCCTCGAGTCCTTCACCAATACTGGGTGCATCTGCGGCTTGATTCATACCTGAGCTTTTTTGCATTTGATAATTTACCGTAGGATAAGGACGAGGGCCATTATCCGATAGATCCACTTGGCCCGCAATCAATTCGCTGGTGTTCACTGGTACGCTCGAGGTGGTTCCATTGCGAATATCTGCCAAACTATCCATCTTAACCGAACCATCGGTTTTAACATTCATGACATAACGCGGACTCCACGAAATTCCACGGCTCAAATAAGATACAGTGGCATCGCCCGTAGTTTGGCCCAGCAAGAACTTAAAGTTGGTGGAGCCTTGTTCATTTTTCTGGGGCAAATCACTAAACTCGAGCTGACT